>CAZGMU010000326.1:1826-5710 GCA_964526975.1 uncultured Planctomycetaceae bacterium | reverse complement strand
TGCAGATCTTCGCGACCTGACCAGTAGTAAAGACCTTCATCGGGCTCTCCAATTAAAAAACGCTAAGTGTCCGCTGAGTCACCGGCCGCGTTATGCGACGATCGCCGCGGCCGATCGGTAAATATGCTGTGCACTCGCTTTGGCTTCCCACGCGCTTCCCTTACGCTCTCGCAGTGGGCTACCTGGCAAATGCCTGGGTCGGGCATGTGAGGGCTTTCGGCTGTCAGCTATCAGCTATCAGCCAGAATTTTTCTGGCCGATAGCCGACAGCCGATGGCTGATAGCTTCTCACTGGGTCGGCTCAGGTCCTTCTGATCCGCTCCTGGGTTACTTGTGGCATCGGCTAGCAGTGCAGGCGGAGATCGGTCAAAACCGTTTGATTTTTCCAAAGTGGACTAACCAGCCCCAAATAATCGGAAAAAACGGTTTAACCGAACCCGCCGGCTATCTACGCAGTTCATGCGTAGCAGCAGGCCGCGGACGTGCAGGAAGACGCTTACCACTGTGCGCAGACCGATTGCCAAAACAGGTTTGGTTCTTCGGCCACACGCTCAGCGCAAAGTCTGAGGTGGGACTAACGTTGGCAGGCTCCCCCCTGCGTGCCGTCTTACCGCCTTATCGGCACCGGATAACCGGTACCGTCAGGTTTTAGCTGTAACATTCTGACCGGGTCAGTCTGCTGCAGCGCATGGCAAGACAGCCTATCCGATAGATACTTTCGATTAGACCGGCCGAACAACTTTAGAGAGTTTCAATAGTCTTGCCGGCAGAACGGATTGTGGAGCCTATGCACGGCGTAACGGTGGATCGGTTCCCACCACGAAATCTCATTCTTTTTTCACAAACGGGCACACGCCAGCGTGACAAAAGCAGGACGGCAATTTTTGCCGTTTCAGGCCGCGCGGCGAACGGGCACCGAGCTCTCCGAGCCCTCTTCTTCGGCAGCACTGCTGGCGGAGGCCTTGGCGACGAGCGCCGCCGGCGAGATGTGCCCGTCGTCGCTCACATCCTCGAAGCGTACCGACACGCGTTTCGATACGCCCGACTCCTCCATCGTGACGCCATAAATCGTGTCCGCGCCCGCCATTGTCTTTTTCGAATGTGAGATCACGATAAACTGCGTGAATGAGAGAAACTCGCGCAGCACGGCCACAAACCGGCCGATGTTCGCCTCATCGAGCGCCGCGTCGACTTCGTCGAGAATGCAGAAGGGGCTCGGCTTGCTGCGAAACACCGCTAGCAAGAGCGCCACGCAAGTCAGCGTTTTTTCGCCGCCCGAGAGCAGACCGATGCTGCAGGCCTCTTTTCCTGGCGGCTTGGCCACGATCTCGATGCCACTTTCCAGGATGTCCTCGGCTTCGTCGACGATGATGTCCGCCTCGCCGCCGCCAAACATCCGGCGAAACAGCTCCTGAAAGTGTCCGCGAATCGTTTCCAGCGTGGTCAAAAACAGCTGGCGGCTATCCACATTGATCCGCTGCACGATCCGCTCGAGCGAGGCCTTGGCCTCGACCAAATCACGATACTGCCCCGACAGCTTCTCGAAACGCGTTTCGATTTGCTCCAGCTCATCGAGCGCCTCCAAATTGATCGCGCCGATGTTGTTGATTTGCTCGCGCAGTTGGCCGATCTCTTGTTCGACCGCCTCACGGTCGAGAGCGGGGAGCGGGGAACAGGGAGCGGGGAGTAAATCCTCTGAATTGGATTGCTGACTCTCCGCTGCCTGCTCTCTGCTTTCCGCTTGTTCCAAGTTGATGCCGTAATCGTCGTGCATTCGCTCGGCCAGTGTTTGCCGTTCGTGCTGCAAGCGGGTCGTGGTCACTTCCACTTTGTGCTGCTGCGTCTGCAAGGCGGCCAGTTGATCGCGGCGAGAACGTAGTTGTTCCAGTAAGGCCGTTCGCTCGCGGCGCACAGCTTCACCCGCCGCCGCATGCACAGCATACTCCTCGGCATGCCGCTCCTTGGTGGCCAGCAACTCGGTCAGGTCCTGTTGAGTTATCCGCACGACGTCGCCCAGTTCGACGATCTGAGCCTCGCGCGCGGCAAGTTGTCCACGCATTTCCGCCAGCAATTGATCGCGCTCCTGTTGGCTGCGTAAAGCCTGCTCCATTTGCTGTCGCAGCATTTCCACGCGTTGCTCCAGCCGCGCCACCACGATTTTTTGCTCCATCGTCGCTGCGTGCTCGCGGTCATGCTCGGCTTCATATAGCGACAGTTGTTTCTCGCCTTCCGCGAGTTGCACTTCCAGGTGGCTAGTCGTCTCCCGATTCTTGATCTGCTCTTCACCGCTCGATTCGATTTGTGCCCGAATCGCTACGATCCGCTCATCCGTTTGCTGACTTTCTTTGCTGTAACGGTCATGCTCTTGAGTCAGATGATCGACCTTGGCCGCAAATGCCGCGGTTTGCCGGTGAGCGCTGGTTAGCTTTCCAGACGCGGCCGTGTAGGCGGAAATCGACGAAGCCACCAAAGCTTCCTGCTCCTGCCGCTCTTTATCGAACTGGGCCAGCGTCGCCGCCTGATCGATGAGTTGACTCTCCAAGTCGCGCTCGCGCTCATGGCAAGCCCGCAACTCACTGCGCCGCGATAGCATCCCCGCTGCCGCTTGGCGCGGACCGATGATCAACGTTCCATCCACCGCCAGAAACTCGCCGTCGCTTGTCACGAACTCGAGTCCACGCCCAGTTCCTTGCGACAATTGCAGCGCCGTCGACAGTCGATCGACAAGCCACGTGCGCCCCAGCAGGCGCCTCGCCAAAGGCTGAAATTCAGCCGCCGTTTCCACGTACTGATCGGCTCTCCCCATCACGCCCGGCTCGGCCGACAGATCAACATGGTCCAGCGCCGTCACCACGTGGCGGTTATCGAGCACCAAAAACCCGACGCGGTCCGCCACTCGCACCGGCTGGCCCTCCAACCAATCGAGCAGCGGTTTTCCCGCCGACACGACCACGTATTGCGTCCGCTCACCCAACGCCATCTCCACGAGCGACGCCGTATCGACATCCACATGAAACAGGTCCGCCACCACGCCATGCACTTGTCTGGCCAGTTCGCCCGGCGCGCTCGCCGTCGCCTTCAGCACATCCTGCACACCCGTGCCGAGACCTTCCAGCCGATCCTCAAGCTCGGTAAGCACCGCGATCCGCTCGCGAACGCGTGTCAGTTGGCCATCGGTTCGGCGATGATGCAGATCGGCCCGCGCGAACTCGCGGCGGACCTCGCCCAGTCGTCGCTCGGCATTGGCAAGCTGCCCGCGATGCTGCTCCGCCAGCGCGGCAACTTCGGATTCCACTTTCTGCAATCCCGCTAGTTCGGCAGACAGGTTGTCGCGCTGTTCGGCTAGCTCCGCCACCTTTGCTCGAAGCCGCTCGAAGTCGGCAACAGCCCGTGGCAGTTCCTCTTCGAGCTTGGCGACCTGATCTTTTAACGTCGCAGCAGCACGACCAAGCGCAGCCAACTCCTCACGCAACGGATGCTGGGCAGCAACCGCGGCCCTGAGCGTTTGCTCGGCCTGCTCCGCACGGCCAACCTGAGCTGCGAATTCGACGCTGGCTTCCTCCAATTCGTTTTGGGCAGCAGCCAACTGCTGCTCGGCATCTCGGAACCGATCGTCCGTCGAGCCCCCCTGCCCGCTCATCCCAGCGAGTTGCTCACGAATTCGGGCCGTTTCCTCATGTAGTTCTAGCTGACGGGCCTGCTGGTTTTCCAACGTAGCTTGTCGAGCAGCCAATTGTTCCCGAGTGGCTGAGGCCTGTGCCTCGAACTCACGAATTTGCTGGGTAACCGCCTCGATTCGCCGCTCGATCTCCTGCTCGGCCGCATCCGCTCCTGCGAACTCCGCCTGCTGTTCTTCGATCCGTTTTCGCAGTTCGGCAAGTTGA
>CAZGMU010000326.1:0-1771 GCA_964526975.1 uncultured Planctomycetaceae bacterium | reverse complement strand
CGCCAGTCAACGAGCGCTACTTCGGTGCGCAGTTGTCGCAACCGCTCCGATGCCTCGCGATACCGCCGGGCTTTCCCGGCTTGCAGCCGCACACTTCGCAGGCGGCTTTCGACCTCGTCGACGATATCCGACAGGCGAAGCAGGTTTTGTTCGACCCGCTCCATCCGCCTCGCGGCCGCCGCCTTCTTGATTTTGAACTGGCTGATCCCGGCCGCTTCCTCGAAGATGACGCGTCGATCCTTGGGCGACGACTGCAGCAGGGCATCCACCTTTCCCTGCTCGATGATGCAATACGCCTCGGTCGTGATGCCCGTGCTGGCCAGCAGTTCGCGAACATCCCGTAGCCGGCAGGGCTGGCGATTGATCAGGTATTCGCCTTCGCCGCTACGATAGACGCGCCGCGAAACATGCACCTCTTTCGAGTCGATCGGCAACTGGCCTGCCGAGTTGTCGAGCGTTAGCGTGACTTCCGCTGTTCCGGCCGGTCCGCGCGATGCGCAGCCGTTGAAAATGACGTCCGTCATTTCCTTACCGCGCAGCGATTTGGCGCTCTGGGAACCGAGTACCCATTTCAGAGAGTCGACAACATTCGACTTGCCCGACCCGTTGGGCCCAACGACGACGCTGATTCCATTGGGAAACTCGAACCGCGTCTTATCCGCGAAGCTCTTAAAGCCGAAAAGTTCGAGGGCTTTGAGCATGATGAGCGGGGAGCATGGGGCCGGGAGCGGGGAGTAAGCAGCAGAACTCGGATTTCTGTATGGCTCCCTGCTCCTCGCTCCCGGCTCCCTGCTGGTTATTTCTGTCTACCAAACAGTTCAGGCGTCGGCGTCGCGACTTCGAGCGTCTTCTCCAAGCCACCTACTGTCGCCGTCGCAAAAGCGGCCGAATCGCCGTTTTCAGCAGACACGCTTTCTTCGGGTCGATCGTACTCGCGGCCCGCTTGCGGCAAAGCGTCCACTTCGAAACGGCTCACCAAGGCGCCGTCGGATTTCGCTTGCTGCAAAGCCTGCACCACATCCGGATACGTGCCGCCCAGCGACACAATCGCGCGAATCACGTCGTCGACTCGCGGCTCGACCACAATCTGCTTCGGTTCCGTGCCTGGAATGAAGTGGCTGACGGTAACCTTATCGCCGTTCATCCCGTTCACGAGGATCGTTTTCCCCGCGTCCAGCATCAGCGGCATCTTGAACCCTTGTTCCTTGCCGAACAAAACGATCTCCGGCAAGTGGCTGCCCGTCACGTGAACCATGTCGGGTCCAGGCACATCGAGCACATGGTAATGAAATTCGTTGCCCATGTTTTCGTCGTGCAGCAGCGGATCACGAGGATTCATGGCCCACAACGAGCGGAAGGCTCCGTACCGCGTCTCGGCGCTCTTCACTTCCAAGAGCGAAGCAAGCGCGTCATGCGCGGTAGCATCATCCATCGCACTGAGCGCAGCCAACGCGTTGACGCGGAATGCCCGCTCATCGCGTGCGACTTGCGCCAAGGTTTCGACCGCTGAGGTTTCGTCCAAATAAGCGAGCGCCTCTGCGGCATAGAATCTGGCTTCCAGATCGTTGGTGTTAAGACCGCGCCGCAAAACCTCGCGGGCCTGATCATCGCCGATCGCCTCCAGTCGAAGCGCCGCGCTAGCCGCGGTTAGTGGATCGCTCAACTGTTGTTCTAGAAACAAAATGCGTGATTGGAGCGACGTAGGCGATTCGTTGATCGTCACGTTTCGCAATACCTGCATGTAACGCGCGACATTTTCCTTGTACCGCGG
>CAZGMU010000325.1:0-5726 GCA_964526975.1 uncultured Planctomycetaceae bacterium | reverse complement strand
CCCAACGTCCGATAATCGCTCTTATGTTCGTTTCGGCCTCGGTTTTCCCCGGGAAATAAGCGATAACGCTGTTATTGAATCTCTGCCCCACACACCTGCAAACCTGCGGATCAAACCGAGCCGAGACGGCTCGGCTATATAGCCCGGCCGTCTCGGCCGGCAGCCGCGATCAAACGATTCGCCATGTCATACGATGATCCACCAGACGATGAAGATTGGTACGACGAAGAAGTCGCCGGCGACGAGTTCGACGACACAGAAGAAATCGGCCGCTGCCCCGAATGCCGCGGCCCAGTCTACGAGTTCACCAACAAGTGTCCAGCTTGCGGCTACTACCTGACCGAGTCCGACCAACGCCGACTCTGGTCCAGCCACTCGAAACCCAAATGGGTTCTGATCACCACCGTGGTAATCCTCACAATCCTGACCCTCGGCGCCCTGACGCTGAACTTCTAAGCACCCGGCTCGTAGCACGAACTTTAGTCCGTGACCCTGCATCCCAACCGAGACGGCTGGGCTATATAGCCGAGCCGTCTCGGCTCGGTTACCGTCGCACGCTGTAAGGATCACTCGCCGCCTGCGGCTGCTGATCTTGTCCTTGCGCCGGCCACGCCGGCTGCTGCGATTGCGACGAAGCAGGCCACTGTGGCTGTGGTTGTGCCGGCGGCGCCTGGGGCGAGCCGAAGTTCGGTGGCCACCCGGCTGGTCCGCTCGTGGGCGTTTGTCCCGTCGGCCACATCTGCCGCACATCCTGCGAGCCATGCGGCTGAAAGCTCGGGTTGAGTCGCTCTTCGATCTTGTTCAAATACGGATCGATCGCCTGATGAATCTCCGGCGGCAGCACCGTGTGGGCCTTGTCCAAGATCGCCACGATATAATGTCCCGATTGCGAGCCGACAATCGCATCTCGTTGAGCGGGCACCAGCATCACGGCAAAAAACGTGATGCCGATACATAGCAGCACCCCCTTGGCAAACCCAAACATCGCGCCGAGCTGCTTATCGAATGATTGCAACCGAATTTTATCGATCGCGCCAGCCACCAACCGAAACAGCATCCAGATTATGAACGATGTGCCCACGTAAATCGCCGCCATGGCGACAAATTTATTCGTCGGCGCTTGTTGGCCAAACATCGGCGCTAGTTGATCGGCAAACTTCAGCGAGGCGAAATAGCTGACCACGAGCGACGCCAACGACGCGATCTGCCAGGCCATGCCTTTCCAAAACCCGAACACAGTCGCGCCGACGAGTACGGCCAGCATCAGCATGTCGTAAGTTTGCATCTTGTTTATTCCAACAAAAGCGAGCCGCCAGGGTTCACTCCGGCGGTCTGGGGGCCACAACTATATCGTCCTGCCAGCAACTCGCGAAGACCACTCTGCATCATCTAGCCCGGCCGTCTCGGCCGGCTGTCATCCGAGCCGATTCTTTACGTGATTATCCAAGTTGAATCGCCAGCCATGGCGCGCCCCAAAATGGGGCGGCTATATATTTTTTCCGTGGCAGAGCTCTGTTATCAGACAGCATTGCAGTCACTCACCGAAGTTACTGCCAATCACTCTCGCCCAACTCACCAAAATCATAGATAAGTCCCTCCGCTTTTCCAGCTCGCGGCATTCGCCGCAGATATACCAGGACGCGTTGATGGCCGGCTTTCGCACACACATTACTGTCAGCTCGATATCCGGCGTCGGCTATGCCGGCGTGCTCCATATGATGTATGGCGTGTCGCTGCCGACGGCCACGGTCGCGGGCACGCTCTGCGGCGTGTCCGGCATGCTCCCCGACCTGGACAGCGACAGCGGAATCCCTTTGCGCGAAGCCATGAGCTTTGCCGCCGCCACGGTCCCCATCCTCTTCATCAACCGCCTCGAATCGCTCGAGCTTAGCCGCAACGCGATCGTGTTGATCTCGATCGGATTGTATTTGTTCGTGCGATTCGGTGTGGCCGGAATGATTCGGAAGTTCACGGTCCACCGGGGAATGTTCCATAGCATTCCCGCGGTTCTGATTTTCGGCGGCATCGCGTACCTGCTAATAGGTGGTCGACCGGAAAACGAGCGCTACATCATGGCCGGCGGAGTCATGGCCGGCGCCCTATCGCATTTAATCCTCGACGAGATCTACTCCATCGAATTCGCCAGCGGTCGCTGGCGCACCAAGAAGTCGTTCGGCACCGCGTTAAAATTCTGGGGCGGCAGCGGCAAGTCAAACCTGATCACCTACGCCAAGCTCGCTGTTGTTGGCGCGGGAGTCGTCGGCGAACCGGGGGCTCTAAAAAACCTCGTCGCCAACCGACCGCAGGTCACCGAAGCGATCAATATCGTGACGCAACTCGGCCAAAGCGATCCCAGGCTCGCCAACCAGTTTGAGCAACTAAAAGGCATCCTCGGCACGCTGAACGTCAACCCAGGCGACTCCGATACCCCGCAAAGCAGCACGCTCTGGCCCACTGCAGCCACGCCGCAACAACCCAACAATCAGTTCAGCAATCCGCCGGCGGCACCCTCACCTTCAAACGGCTTCACGAACAATCAACCATTCTCAAACTCGCAACAGCTCCCACCGCAGCAGTTCCAGCCGGCTGTCCCGGTGAACAACCAGCGCCCCGATTGGCAATGGCCCACCGCGAACCGATCTTCTAACAACGGTCAACCCGCCCAGTTCCAAAACGGCGTCAACACCGCGCAACGCCCGTTCGGCCAGTATCCTCAATAGACCGATCTCTAAAAAGATTAACCACGGAGACACAGAGGACACAGAGAAGAACGGAGGAGCATGCATATACAAACGCAGATGGCTTTCCCTAGATAACCTTTCTCATTTTCGATTTGCCTTTCAGCGGAAAAAACTATTTTGCTTTCTCCGTGCTCTCTATGTCTCCGTGGTAAAACTCTTCTTCACATCTCCGCCGTATCGATCCACAATGTCACCGGCCCATCGTTCACGAGCGACACCCGCATGTGCTCGCGGAACCTGCCAGTGCCGACTTCAACTCCCATTTTTTTCACAACGTCGACAAACGCCTCGTAAAGCCTCTCCGCCAGTTCCGGCGGCGCCGCCTCCGTAAAGCTCGGCCGACGCCCCTTGCGGCAATCGCCAAAAAGCGTGAACTGGCTGATGACCAGCATCCCACCAGTCACGTCTGCCAGCGAAAGATTCATCTTTCCCGCCGAATCTTCGAACACACGCAGGCCTACGATCTTCTCCGCCAGCCAGCCCACTTCCGTTTCGTCGTCATTGTGCCCAATGCCCAGCAGCACCACGAGCCCACGACCAATCCGCCCCGTCTCGACGCCGTCAACCGTCACATGAGCTTCCGAAACCCGTTGAATACAAGCACGCATGATGCAATCAAGTAAGAAGAATGGATGTAAGAAGTACGAAGTAAGATAGAGCCTTCAATTTAGCTTGTTAACGATCCTCTTCTTACTTCTAACATCTTACTTCTTCCTCCCCTCCGCATGCACACCGTTCTTTTGGCCTATTATTGCGCGTTGATTCTTGTGGCGTCGATCGTCGGCGGAATGATCCCCGTCTGGTTTCAACTGACGCACCGCTGGATGCAATTTGCCGTGAGCTTCGTCGCCGGCGTCATGCTCGGCATCGGCGTCCTCCACATGCTCCCACACGCCCTCCTCGACGCCACCGCAGCCGCGGAATCGTCGACGCTCAATCTTCCAACAACCTCACCACCCCTCCTCCCACAACTAGCCGCTAGCGGCTTAGCGGTCCGCTGGATCACCGTCTCCCTCCTCGCCGGCATGCTGACGATGTTCTTCATCGAACGCTTCTTTAGCTTCCATCATCACGATGCGCCAGACGACAGCGAGCACGACCACGAACATGCCCACGACCATGATCACCACGGCCACACACACAGCCACGACCCGCAAGCATCAAACATGTCGTGGAGCGGCGCCGCCGCCGGCCTCGCACTTCACAGCATTCTCAACGGAGTCGCTCTCGCTGCCGCCGTTCAATGCGAAACCCGCGGCTCCTGGCTCGCCGGCTTCGGTACGTTCCTTGTCATCGCGCTTCACAAACCATTCGACGCCATGACCATCAGCATGCTCATGGGTCGCGGCGGCTGGAGTCTCCCTTGGCGTCATACGATCAACGGCCTCTTCTCGCTCGCGATTCCAATTGGTGTTCTCGTGTTCTACTTCGGCATCATGAAGGATTCGCTCGATCCGAACGCCGCCACGCAAAAATTCTATATCGCCTGCGCGCTCGCCTTCTCCGCCGGCACGTTCCTTTGCATCTCACTCAGCGATCTCTTGCCCGAGTTGCAGTTTCACCACCACGACCGCGTAAAGCTCTCCGCCGCACTGCTGCTCGGCCTGGCCGTCGCCCACCTGGCCGCAATGCTCGAAGAAACCGCTCATCCCCCCCACCAGTCCCCTGCCCCGGCCGCAGCGTCACCTACATAGCTCATGGAAGTCAAAGTTCGGGGTGGCACGCCCTGACGCTTTGGGAAGGGCGTGGTCTTTTCGGCACGGCGTTCCACGCCCTTCGAAGACTCAGGGCGTGCCACCCGTACGCCGCCCACATAGCACACCCGGTAAGAAATGCCGCCTCCTCGTAGCTGAATTCGCAAGAATTCGGCCATCTCAGCACCGGCTTACCTATCAGGCAACCTGTACGGCCGCGGCACGACTTCCCAGCTTTACCTGACCGTTGCGACCGACGGCTCGATGCAGCCGCCCGCCTGCAAGCGTCGATGCTCACTTGTGGACAGCATCCGCCCTGCCCCCCAATCATCGCCGACGCCAGAGGGACCTTATGTCGGGAACGCACCAACGTACTTGGCAGCCGTATCACGTCGGCCACTTACTGATTACCGTACAACTCGATTCAGCCGCCGCGGGCTCGCAAATCGAACGCCACCAAGACTTGGCGATCACCACCCGCCGGCTGATTTCCCTGGCGAATTCTCAACGCCTGCCCGTCACTTGGGCAGTTAGCGACCCGGCCCACTCAGCCGCCACTTCGCTGATTCTCCAGTCCGAAATCGAACACGAAATGGCGGTCCTCGGCGACGCCAACTGGGTCGGCGCTACCGCCGGCCGCACCCGTTTTGCCCGCGAGCTTGTCCGCCGCGTCACGCAGGCTCGCGCCACCGGCTTGAATGTTACTTCGTTTGTGCCGCACGTTGCTCACATCGAAAACCACATCGACTTGGTAGTCAAACAGCATGTCACCGCAGTCGCCGGCCTCGAACCAAAAGACTCCACCCGCCGCCACGCTTCGCCGCGAGCTATGCACTACGGAGTGTGGGAGCTGCCCGTGTCAGAAAGCATGCCGCTCCCGTATTCGCGGTTCTTCAGCCGTAAGCGAAGCCTGTGGAAACGAATCCGACACACCGCCCGCGACGCCGGCACATTTCACCTGATGATCAACGCACCGGCCATCGCGGGTAGCGGCGAAAGCGCGGCCCAGCCGGTCGACTGGATTATCCGCCGCATCGCCCTGCTCCGCGATCGAGGAATCGTGCAAGTCGAAACGATGCGAGCCACCTCAGCGCGGCTTGCTGATGTTCCAGTCGCCCGCCCCCAACGCTCGATCCTGCGGGCCGTCGCGTAACCAACTTTATCACGTCGCTTTGGACGTGATGGCGCTACAGAACGTACGTCGGTCGGTCGACGAAAACGCATCCCGGAGGGATGCTAGCCTGGATATTTCATCTGTTGCTTTCCCTGGTTGATTTTTAATTTTTGGGTG
>CAZGMU010000324.1:0-5730 GCA_964526975.1 uncultured Planctomycetaceae bacterium | reverse complement strand
GCCGATCAGGTGCTGAGCGTTAGCCCTAAACAGCAATTCCTTGTTGACTACCCGCGCCCGATCCTTACCGCTGCCGGAAGCCGCCACGCCAAGGATATAGAGATTCGTTCGCGTGCCGGCGTCGTCACGAACCTTCCGCCCGGTGATCGTCGCCAACAGCGCCAAAGCGCCGCCTAGCGCAAGGATAGGCTGTCGCCGAAAAGCCCCCGCGAGGTTGTAATCAATAACCTCGGACAAAAAACCAGGCGGCCGCAACAAATCAGGCGGAAACGCCTTCGCCTGCTTGGCGCCGGTCATCTGGTAATACGCGCCTTCTGCTGCGCCAGTGGCGAACTGGTCGGGGTGGTATCTACTGATCGACGCCGCGATTCTCTCCACCTCGGAAGCCGGCAGCGGTGGATGGCATCTAGAGCAGTTTGTGGCATGTAGAGCCGCGACGATTTCGCCTTGTCCCATGCCAATGCGCCGCATCGTGCCGGCGATCCGTGCCAGCGTATCATTCCGCTGGCCATCGGGGATGACATTCCCTTCGCTGGGCGTTGTTTCACGAATGACGGTTGAAGGCGCCGGTTGATGGCTTTCATCGTCTAACAAATCCAACAGCCATTTCGGCGGCTCGTTCAGGTCGGCCGTCAGTTCGAACTCAGGCATCCACTGATAACCGCCGCCAGTCTCTAAAAAACTCGGCGCTGCAACGACGTAGCCGCCATTGGCTCTCGTGTCGACGCGATCCGCAATCTTCGAGGCCGTGTTGCGATAGTCGCTCCCCTCCGGCTGGCGAAAGAATCGGTGAGTCCCGCCGCGGGGCGTGCGGGCGATCGGGCAGCCCATCAAATCGTAAGCCCGCTCGCCAAGCGTCGAGATCCACGGATTATTACGGCCGTCGATGTCAATGACGATCAGTCCCTCGGTTGAAATCCCGATGTTGTAGGGCCGGTTGCTCCACGCCTCGGCGATCAGGTCCGCGTCAGTCGTTGCGTCCAGCAGGCCGTTCTCCGTAGCCGGCGTTTTTTGCCCAGGCATCAACGGGAATACCTTGAACCCAAGTTCAGCGTAGAGCAGCGCTGCTTCTAATAGTTCGTCCATGATTAAAAAGGAATCTCCGACTCGTCATAGTGATCGACGTTCACCGGCTCTGGCTTCGGCCCCAACTTCCGGCTCGCCACTCGCGGCCACTTGCCTTCTTTGATAACGGTGATTTCCAACGGCTTCGCCAAGCCCCCCGCGTTGGCAATGTCGACGGCGTGCTGAGCCGACTGCGGGAATGGATCGTTCGAATGTTCCGCCCACCAAAGAATTGCCTTCTCGCGTGCGAAGCCCTCGTGCTCAACGCAAACCCACTCGGAGCGCTTTACACCGATCCCGCACATGTAGTCGACGCGTAGCGTCTTGGGAGTGAATTCATCCGCGTCCTTCTTCGTGTGGACGCAATAAAAGACGTCCTTCACCTGCCACACTTCCGGCGGCTCTTGGCTTGAGAGAATGGCCCCATCATCCGCTTCGGCTCCATGTTTCGGCTTGTCTTGGGTAAACTCGTGGGCGCAGACCGGGCAGCGCGAATAGGCTGCCAGTACGATCTCTAAACATTGCGGGCATTCTTTCGTGGGTGCGGGCTCGCCGGATCCCGAGCCGCTTCGAACCGGCCTCGCCTGAAGAGCGTCAATCGGCCCATGCCGCTTGATGTTTCCCGCGAAATCGAGAACGAGGCAATCAGCCTTCGAAGGATGAAGTCGCAAACCGCGGCCAACCTGCTGGTAGTAAAGGCCCGGGGAGAGAGTCGGCCGAAGGAGGGCGATCGCATCGACGTTAGGGGCGTCGAAGCCGACCGACAGGACGTTAACGGAAACGAGGAACTTCCGTTCTCCCCGTTTGAATTCTTCAATCTGTTCGTCGCGCTCGCCGGCAGCGGTGTCGCCAACCACTAACCCGGCATCTGGTAACAACGACTGCAGGTGCATCGCATGCTTGACCGAGGCGGCGAAGACGAGAACAGAATGCCGATCCCTGGTCAGGTCGAGTATTTCCGAAACCGCAGCGTCAACCAATGCGTCGGTGTCCATCAGATCGGCGACTTCCGACGCGATGTATTCGCCGCCGCGAATATGAAGCGAGTCGGTGTCAGGTTTCTTCTTCCCCGCCTTGCTTCGAACGGGACAGAGGTAGCCGAGCGTGATGAGCTCTTGAATCGACGCCTCGTAACAGACGTGATTGATGAAGTGATCAGGATCCGCGATCGTCCCTTCCTTCATGCGGTATGGCGTCGCCGTTAGTCCGACCACCCGCACACCTGGATTGACCAGTCGGGCGTCGGTCAAGAATTGCTGGTACATCCCATCCCCCTCAAGGGGGATAAGGTGGCATTCGTCGACTAGAATTAAATTGAACGGCCCGAGCTCACCGGCCTTTTGATAAACCGACTGAATGCCCGCGACAAGAATCTTCGAATCGGTGTCTCTCGACCGAAGGCCGGCCGAATAGACGCCGACGTCGGGCCGGTCCAGCTTCTCGGCCGCTTGCTTCAAAAGCTCTTTGACGTGAGCGAGAATGAGAACTCGCCCGCCCCACTGATCGACAGCATCTTCGACGATCTTCTTGATGACATGCGTTTTGCCGCCGCCGGTCGGGATAACTACCAACGGATTATCGGTGCGCGTCCGCAGGTGGTTGTAGACGGCGTTGGTGGCGTCTAATTGGTACTGACGAAGCATAGTGGCGCGATCCATCATCCTTGCCAACAAAACTCCGGGGGCGAGATTGCCCCCGGAGGGTCACCCGGCTAATTCGCCCAAGGCGCAGTTCCGGCCGCCACCGGCGCCGAAGCTGCCGCCGCGTTGCCGTCGGCCAACGACTTGTAGCCCTTGATCCGGTTCGACATGGCGCCGGTGTCTTTGCGCTTCTCCAGACCGACCGTGACCCACAACGGCTTGTTGTGGAGCTCCGCGGAGTCGTTCGGAGTCATCACATTGACGGCCCGGCAGATGGCCGACAGTTCGCCCTTGGCGATCTCGACGGCCTGCTTGTTGGGATTGTCGAGATTCAGATTCGCGTAGAGCTTGCGCCCTTTCTGATCGCCTTCGAGAACGGCCAACTCCAACGCGAGGTAGGAGCCATTTTTTTTGCTGTTCTGCTTGAGCTCGCTGTTGACGACGGCGGCTTTGTAGTCGCCGGCAGGGAGCGGAGTGAGAGCCTTTTGCGGCTCAACTTTGTTGGCATCAAAGCCTGCTAAACTTGCCATTTCACTTTTCTCCAAATCAAAAACACGAAACAAAAACTTGAACGCCTAGCCCTTCGGAATAAACTTCGCGTACTCGGCCCAAGACAGCGGAATCTCGCCGGGCATCCCGAGGCGGTTCTTTGCCTGGCAGTACGGCTTCTCTTGCGTGCGGAGAATCCGCTCGTCGCCGCCGATGGCCTTCGTCGAAGTCTTGCCGAAGCCCTCTTCGGTGCTCTTCGTGTAAACCTTGTAGTTGGCGAAGAAGACTTCGTCGCACCATTCTTGGATCATGGCCGACGCCGTCTTGTGCAGCGCGAGCGTGTAGCGGTTGTAGTTCTCGTCTTCCGGGTTCTCGAATCGCTCGATTTTGGTGTGAGCGAGCAGTGCGACGGTCATGCCGGACGACCGCAAGTAAGTAAGAGCCTTGATCAACTGACTCCACCAGTCGCTCGCAGCTACGTACCCCTTGCCGTAACTGATGTCTTCGATGTTCGACACCGCCTTGTCTTCACAGACGGCTTTCCAGATCAGTCGCTCGAGCCAGTCAAGACTGTCGACAACAACCGTCTTGTAGGAATGCTTTTCGGTGGCGAGGGTCTTTAGGTAGCTCTCAAACTGCCCCCAGCTGGTTGCCAGCGGGAACTTGGCGCAGTCGATATCGTTGGCCCCTTCCTCCGTAGGAAGGAAGATGGGCGACGGCGCCGAAGCCGCGAACGTCGTTTTGCCGACGCCATGAACGCCGTGAATGAGGACTCGTCGCGGCTTGATCACCCGACCCGTGCTGATCACAGACAGCCCGCTGGGGGCGTCGTTTACTACCACTTCAGCCGGTTTGCCGTCCGGGATATCCAGAACGGCGGTTGCTACATCAACCATTACTTGCTCCTGACATGTAAAAGGAAAACTCTTCAACACTCTGCTCGATGACCGAGAGGTCGGGGCGCCTCTCGTTGATGGCGAGAAACTCAGATCGAATCTCAGCCAGTTTTTGTTCGTTCTCTTTGCGGCGTTGATCTAGGGCCGATTGATTCAATTGCCAGACGACAGTGGTGGCTTCTTCGCTTTTCTCAGTGGCGATCAAGTAGTACGGCAGCTTTTCGCCGGTGACAATTTCCGTCACCGCTTGATAGAACGCGGCTTGCGTGAGATAGCCGTATTGCTCGATAGCGATCTTGAAGCTGAAGACGTCAGACGTCGTCTTGTAGTCAGCGATCCACTGCGGCGCGAGCCAATCGAGGCGAATCTGACATGGCAGGTCTGCGTAGGTTTGCCGTGTCACCTGCTCCGCTTCGCCTTCGGACAGCAGCTTCGCCGCAGCCTTGTGGCGCCGGGCCGATGTCGCCATGCGTTGCATCAGTTCAAAGTTCTCAGGCGTGATCGGTTGCTTCTTTTGTTCGACGGCCCACTCCTGATACTTCTTTGTTTCTTGCCCGTAAGTCTTGCCGGTCCGCGGATTCACTGGACCGCCAACGACGAAGCACTCTTCGAATAGACGGGGTTCCGTCAGCAGAACATGGGCGGCTCTCCCAAATGCGAGCGCAGGGGCGTCTTCCTTGGGTCGCATCATTCGAAATCGCCACTCGTCGATCGACTCGTGGGCAGCGATCAGTAAGTGGCTCGTCATGTAGACGCCGGACCACCGGTAATACTGCCAGTCGGGTTCTTTGAAAAAGCCGTTCATAAATTCCACAGCCAAGCGCACACCCAGCTCCCGCCCACGAGCGCGGAGAGGGAAAGGAGGTCGATGGTCATTTCCGCTTCCTTGCTTTAAGTAGCCACGACTACACAGTCGTCAGCACCCGAGACTCCAACTCAGACAGCGCCGCCCCCAACGCAGCCCACTGCCGGCGCCCAACGGCAATCGCGTCAAGCACCGCCGCCTCGTGAGTCTCGCCGTGGCCGAAAATGGACGAGTAAATCTCACCGAGGAAGTTGCGGTCCTTCAGTATCAGGCGAGCGCACAGCCGGCCGTCTTCCTCGACTTCAACCTCGCCGACGACTTGGCCGTCGATGAGCAGTTCGGACTCGATGAATGCTCGGGGCATGGGGCGGACTTCAATTCGCATGGGAGTTCTCCTTTTGATTAAATTCACTGCGCCACACCCGCCAACCTCGCCATGTCGGCCATCGCCTCTTCATTCGAGGCATGCCAATTGGGGATGCGATCCAACGACGGATCGCTCGCCGCGTAGATCAACGCAGCAGCGACGGACGGGCCGTAAACTGATTCCAGCACCCGGCCAGCTTCACCAGCCTTTACGATGGTCCAGCCGGCCCGGCAATGCGTTGTTTCGCACTTGTGCCAACTACCCATGTTAAGTGCTTCCGGCTGCGATGCGGCTTCGTAAATGACGCGATGGATGTCCGCTATCACCGGTATGTGGAGTGCGTGCGTCGCCCTAAGCAGGTTCGCCCTCGACAGGTTCGCCCGCGACAGGTCCGCCCCCGACAGGTCCGCCTCCGACAGGTCCGCCCTAAGCAGGTTCGCCTCCGACAGGTTCGCCCTCGACAGGTTC
>CAZGMU010000323.1:4961-5751 GCA_964526975.1 uncultured Planctomycetaceae bacterium | reverse complement strand
GTAAAAGAAGTATTGTTACCGAACCCGCTATAAAGTGCATAAAGATAAGGCGAGATCGCCGGGTTATAGGCAAGGGACGTAACGTTGCTGCCGACTTCGGGCGTCACCACATCCTGGTTTGCCGCACCGATATCGGTTGTCACCATAGTTGCGCTGTCGACCGAAACCAAGTTACCATGGGCAGAAAACGCCAGGACGTTATTGTCGTCCTTCCAGGCGGTCCCCTGCGTGGCGACGTTCAGGTTTACGATCGACTCCCGACCATTAGCGAGCGATGGCGTACCGGTGCCCGCCGTATTGCCCGGCGTGTAATCGTAGACTAGCACTCTTCCCGTATCTGTGCCCACAACGGCGACCTTCGAGTTGTTAGGTGCGACCGATAGACCGGCAAGCCGGCTCAGCGTAACGCCAGTCAGACACGGACCAGCTCCACAGGTGCCAGTACCGCTTTGACCAACATTGTTCGCCGCAAGGCGTGTATTGCCGATCAGTTGGCCACTTGGTGCGGGAATCGAGCCCGTGGTGGCCAAACTGTAAATCAATCCGCCGTTGGTAAAGCTACCGAAATCAACGCCAAGCAAATTGCCGTTCACATTGTGGGCGGTGCCATTGTAGTTATCGAATTCGACGGACTGAATGAAGGGCGTGGTAGACCAGGGCCCAGGATACTTCACGCCGCCGAGCGGCGCAACCGAGCCTCGCACTAGTTCGAGCGTATTAGCCGCGGTGCTGTTGTTCAGACCGAAAACGATATCTCCAGCCAGTGGCAGACTGGCCGGATTCGCTGGGG
>CAZGMU010000323.1:0-4951 GCA_964526975.1 uncultured Planctomycetaceae bacterium | reverse complement strand
TATCAATACGGTTATTGCCACCGACATTCGTGGCACCAGAAACCGTGTAGCGGACATAAGCAGTTGCTGCATTGTCTAGCGCGCTCGTAATAATTGGTCCGGTGAGCGAATATGCGCCTGGAGGCGCAATGACAGGACCAAAATCAGTGAAGTTCACGCCGTCGGTACTGTAAGACCACTGATTACTATTAAACCCTGTGGCGGTACTTTGCGTTGCATAAGAAACCCCGAAGTTGGTAAGGCCAGTCATCGAGAATGAAAACTCAATGTAACCACCGTTCCCCGCAGAACCTGTCCCGGGAATGAGCGACAGCGAGACGCCACCAGGCGTGTTTACGGGAATTGAATTGACACTTGTGCCCGTAAAGTCATCGACATTCCCGGCAAAACCAGTCAGGCTCAACGTGCCCATTCCAGTCGTAGCGTCAATCGTCGTGGGAACTTCACCCGACCCTGGCGGAGAAGCCGCGGAAATCGATAAGTCATTGAAATCCCAGTATCCAATCAGGTCGTTAACTGCGTGAGCTTGCGAAGATATTACGAAAACAGCACCGAACGCCATTACCGACGTTCGAATTGCTCTTGCCGCTTGGCTTAAACTCAGATTCATCGAACTCGTCTCCCGTCTTTCTTTGCTTTCAATATGCCTGTTTCGCGAAGTCTTTTTGCCAGGAAGTGATGGGTTGGAGAACCGCCTAGAATCCACCGAGTTGCGGTCCTTTGAACGTCATAAAACATATAGTTTGCCAAGGATCGATTATCTGTTGTATTACCACGATAGTCAATGAATTCTGCTAGATTTCACACGATTTTCTCGCCAGCCTAACGTCTCCTTTACCATCTATCTGCTTCTACCCGCTGCCAACAGGCAGAAAACCGCCCCTAACTCCTTCCGAGGGGCCAAGCCTCTGCGCCGCCGCTATCAGCGGTAGATGGGGATTGAAACCAAACCTGCAGACATACAGGTCTTTTACCGCGCCGGGTGTGTTTAGCATGGTAGGATGAGAAGCTTGGCCCCCAAGCCGTAGCCGACGAGACTCCGGATGACGCTTCAATTCCTCAGCCCGCCTTTCTCAAACTCTCGACGGGCCGCCATCGCGTGGTTGGCTATCGCGATCCCCATTCTGGCTACCCCCACAGCCCATGCCCAACTGCGAATCGTCTCCTACAACACGACGGGCGCTCCACGCGCCGGGATGGACATCATCCTCAAGTCAATCGGCGAGGAATCGCGAAATGGAATCGCCAAGCCGATCGATGTGCTGATCTTGCAAGAACAGAACAAGCCGTCCTCTCCCGGAGCCAATGCGCCGTCGACAGACACCCAAGCTTTCGTCACGCTTTTGAATAGCATCTACAACAATGCCGGAATCACTTACTCGATGAGCAATCGCACGGGCAGCTCATCCTTTAGTGACGATACGACACAGACGCTGATCTACCGAAACCAAACGGTCCAACTAATAGCCGATACGGCCTTCGGCTCGGCGAGCCAGCCGCGTCAGACACTCCGCTATCAATTAAGGCCGGTTGGATATTCGAGCACTGCCAACTTCTACGTCTACAACAGCCACTACAAAGCCAGCCAAGATTTTCCGGCTCCTGGCACGAACGCCAACCGACGTAATGCGGAAGCGGTTGCCATTCGTGCGAATTCCGACGCCCTCGGCCAAGGAGCGCACGCGATCTACGCCGGTGACCACAACTTCTACTTCTCCGACGCGCAAGAACCAGCCGTAGCCACTCTCACGGCCGCCGGCAACGGCCAGGCCGTCGACCCACTCAACCGCGTCGGCAATTGGCATGAGAACGCCGCCTACGCCGATATCCACACTCAAAGCCCCTGCGCTACCAACTGCCCACTTGTCAGCGGCGGCATGGACGACCGCTTCGACTTCCAGTGGGTCACCGGTGAGTTAATGGATGGCGAAGGCCTCAGCTACATCGGCCCCACGACAACGAATCCCACCGCCGCCACGCACTCCTACCATGCTTTCGGCAACAACGGCTCGACGTTCAACAAAGACATCAACTCCTCCAGCAACACCGTCGCATTCCCAGGCGTCACGTCGTACACGAAAAGCCAAATCCTCAACGCGCTTTGGGGCGCGTCGGACCATCTGCCCGTCGTCGCCGACTATCAGGTTCCAGCCGTCATGCAAGCGATCGCGGCAGCGCTCCCATCGTCGATCGATCTCGGCTCCACAGCCAACATCAGCGTGACGGTCAGCAATATCGCCAACGTGGTTGCCGCCGCCGGTGCAGATGAGCTCGACTATTCCGCCACTTCATCTGGGAGCATCTCTGGCAGCTTTCTCAATCAAGTCGACGCGGCGCTCGGGAGCGGCAACGTTCATCAATTTGCATTAAACACCTCAACCATTGGCACCCAATCGGGCGCCATTTCCGTTCTCAGCACAAGCCAAGGTGTTCAAAACGGCACGATCAACATCCCGCTCAATTTCCTCGTCGTCCTCCCCGGCGATTACAACAGCAACGGTGTCGTCGACGCAGCGGATTACGTCGTCTGGCGGAGAAACTCCGGCCTCACCGGCGGAGCCACCTATGCCAACGGCGATGGTGATCGCGATGGAAACGTCACGATCGCCGACTACGACATCTGGCGAGCCAACTTCGGCCAAACCGCCGCCGAATTCGGCGCGGCGCTGGCAACCGCCGTTCCCGAGCCTGCCGCGTGGATGCTGGCGGCAATCGGCATCTGTCTCGCGGGTCGACGGCCGACTAGACTGAAGCGATGGAACCGTCGGATTTGATCGCACTGGCTCGACGCCTCGTCGCGGGCGAGCTTTCCCCTGCTGATTTCAACGAGCAGATCGCGGCTGCCAGCCGCGCTGCGCTCGCTCCCGAACTCGCCGCCACGGTCGATCTCGATCGGCGCCGCCGCTGCGGTTATCCCGAAGTCATCTTCGGCCCGGGTAAAACGATCGAGCAACTCTGCCAGATCGCCGCCAGGCTGCTCGAGCATGGCGAGCCCGTGCTGGCCACGCGGATCGACCCAGCTCAAGCCGCGGGCATGCTCGCGGCTTTTCCCAATGGGAAATACAACAAAGTCGCGAGAACATTTCGACTGAACCACGATGCCTCTCCCAACCCAAATCATCATCCGGACCAAAAGACTTTCGTTGCGATTATCTCCGCCGGCACCGGCGACCTTCCCGTAGCCGAAGAAGCTCGCGAGACGCTCGACTGGATGGGTATCCGTACCACAATGATTCACGACGTCGGCGTTGCCGGCCCCCACCGCCTACCGGCCCGACTCGCCGAGTTCGAGCACGCCGCAGCGATTGTGGTGGTGGCTGGCATGGAAGGCGCGCTGCCCAGCGTTGTCGGCGGCTACGTTTCCTGCCCCGTGATCGGCGTACCGACAAGCATTGGTTACGGCGCCAACTTTGGCGGCGCCTCGGCGCTCCTCTCCATGCTCAACAGTTGTGCGAACAACGTCGCGGTAGTCAACATCGACGCCGGCTTCAAAGCCGGCTTCCTCGCCGGGCTTATCGCCAACCGCTCCAAACAATAACGCCATCCACATTTAGCGTTGGCGGCAACGCCGAATCTACTCCGCTTGTAACCTCCCCATGCTCCTCCAAGACCTCACCACCACTCCGTTGCCAACGCTACGCCCTCGCGACGCCGACAACCACAAAGGCGACTTCGGCCGGGCCCTCCTCATCGGCGGCTCGCGCGGAATGAGCGGCGCGATCTCGCTATCTGGCCAGGCAACGCTCCGATCCGGCGCCGGCTTGGTCACGCTCGCCGTGCCAGATTGCATCCTAGATGTCGTCGCGTCCATCGAACCTTCGTACATGACGACCACACTCCCTAACGAAGACAATCGCATCGGCCCTGGCGCGACCCAAGTCGTCCTCGAACTGGCAACCAATGCGACCGCAATTGCCCTGGGTCCCGGAATCGGTCGCCATCCATCACTGACCAACCTGGTCGCAAAACTTTATTCCACGCTCACTCAACCCATGGTGGTCGATGCCGACGCCCTCTTCGCACTGGCCGAGATCAAACACTCGATCGCCAACCCTGGTGGCCCACGCATTCTCACACCACACCCGGGCGAATTCGCACGCTTCACGGGAACTACCCCTGACAACACAGACCGCATCGAAACGGCCCCCCAACTCGCGCAACGCGACCAGACGAGACGAACTATCGTCGTTCTTAAAGGCCATCAAACCGTCGTCACCGATGGCGCGCGATACAGCATCAACAACACCGGCAACCCCGGCATGGCCACCGGCGGCTCTGGCGACGTCCTGACCGGCATCATCACCGCCCTGCTCTGCCAAGGCCTCGACCCATTCGACGCCGCGAGGCTCGGCGTCCACGTCCACGGCCTCGCCGGCGACCTCGCCGCCCAGGAACTCGGCCAGGTATCCATGATCGCCAGCGACCTGATCAACTTCCTCCCGAAAGCATTTCGAGCCGTCGTCGGCTAAACCGCAAGCGAAAAACTCCCAACTCTCGTTCCCCGCTCCCATGCACATCATCCGCCACCTCGAATCGCTTCCCAACGACGCCCGCGGAGGCGCCGTCGCGATCGGGAACTTCGATGGTGTTCATCGAGGACACGTCGCCATCGGCGAGCGATTGCTCGAACGAGCAGAAGCGGTGGACGGACCGGCGATCGTCTTTACGTTCGATCCTCACCCGGTTCGCTTGCTTCGCCCTGACCAATGCCCGCCACCGCTTACCTGGACCGAGCGCAAAGCCGAGCTGCTAGCCGCGCAAGGAGTCGATTGGGTCGTCGCCTATCCCACGGACGAAGCGTTGCTTCAACTATCGGCTGCCGGCTTCTTCCAAAAGATTGTTCGCGATGCACTTGCGGCGAAGGCCGTCGTCGAAGGCCCCAACTTCTACTTCGGACACAATCGCGAAGGCAACGTCACTCGACTTGCCGAGCTTTGCAACTCGAGCGGCC
>CAZGMU010000322.1:0-5761 GCA_964526975.1 uncultured Planctomycetaceae bacterium | reverse complement strand
AGCACGTCAAAATGTTCGGTCTCGGTGGGGCCGGGGGCAACCACGAGTACGTCGATGCCCAGCCGGGCCAGCTCCGGACGCACCGCTTCGCTGAAACCGTGGATGGCAAACTTACTGGCTGAGTATTCGCTTTTGTGTGGGCAGCCTCGCTGGCCGAGGATCGAGCCGATGTTCACGACCAATGGCTGCGTGCCGCTGCGGAGCAGAGGGATCGCTTCGCGAATGAACTCGACCGGGGCGAAAAAGTTCACCTCCATGATCGGGCGGAGGCGACCGGGGTTGGCCTCGGCAAAGCGGCCGTGGGCGGCGACGCCGGCATTGTTGATGAGAATATCGAGGCCGCCGAGTTCCATACGAGCAGCTTCGAGCGCGCGGTGACGTGTCGATGCATCGGTCACATCGCCCGCGACATAAATTGCGCGGCGACCGAGTTGCTTAATTTGTTGGGAAAGTTCGAGCAGTCGATCTTCGCGACGCGCGACAAGAACCAAGTCGGCATTCTTTTTCGCTAGTTCTAGCGCCAGCGCCCGGCCGATACCGCTAGAAGCTCCTGTAACCAAAGCGCGCCGATCAGTGAGTTGTCGCTTGGCCATACGGCTATATAGCCGACCCATTTTGGGTCGGTACGTGTGACCCAAATTGAACGGCGAGAACTTGTGGAACCTCTGCCGAGAGATCCGGCCGAAACGGCCGGGCTATATGTGCATATGCCGGACTTTACATTGTGGGGACTGGCTACGCCACTTCATCGATGGGGGCGTTGGGCAGAAAGATGACCGGTGTGGAGGGGGCGGGATTGGCAGGCGCATGGCCGTTGCTGTGTGCCGCGCCGTTGAGGCGTAGCTTCACTGTGGCCTCGTTCGTGGAGATCTGGCCCAAGAATTTTCGCGGCGACCGGCAGTGGACCGAGACTTTGCCATCTGTATAGGTGCGGCTGAGAATCTCGGTGTTTTTCGCCAGCGAAGCCAGCAGCCGACCGTTGCCGATATCGGCTTCCACATCGACTTCCACGAAGTGATGTGTTAGCGCTTCGCTTACCGCGGCAGCCAGTTGCGACAGGCCTTGCCCTGAACGAGCGCTGATTGGGATAGCCGACGGAAACCGCTGTAGCAGCACATCGAGCGTGCCCGGCTCGCTGATTTTGTCGACCTGGTTGAGAACCAGGATCGTGTCTTTTTCCTCGATGTCGAGTTCTTCCAACACTTTGTAAACCGACGCGATCTGGTCGGCCACGTTCGGATTGCTCGCATCAGCAACGTGCAACAACAGGTCGGCCTGCCGCGCCTCTTCCAGCGTTGCCTTAAAGCTCGCGACCAGACTATGCGGCAGTTCGCGAATGAAACCGACCGTGTCGCTCAGCAGCACCGGGCCCCAACTTGGCAACATCCAACGGCGGGTACGCGTGTCGAGCGTGGCGAAGAGTTTGTCTTCGGCCAGCTCGTCGGAACCGGTGAGCTTGTTGAGGAGCGTGCTCTTGCCGGCGTTCGTGTAGCCGACGAGCGAGACGGTCATGTTGTCGCTACGGGCGGCCACTTCGCGCTCTTTGCGGCGGAGCACTCGATCCAGCTCGCCGCGCAGCTCAGAGATGCGTTTTTCGACAAGCCGACGGTCGGTTTCCAATTGCTTTTCACCAGGGCCGCGCATGCCGACTCCCGCTTTGATACGCGACAAGTGGGTCCACATCCGCTTGAGCCGTGGCAGCGCGTATTGGAGTTGAGCAAGCTCAACTGCTAATCGGGCTTCGTGCGTTCGCGCGCGCGTCGAGAAAATATCGAGAATCACCTCGGTGCGATCAAGCACCTTTACCCCGAGCGCCTGCTCCAGGTTGCGGGTCTGAGCGGGCGAAAGATTGTTGTCGAAGATGACCGCATCGGCGTCGGTCGCTCGGATCATCAATTCGAGCTGCTCGACCTTGCCCTTGCCTAGGTAAGTGGTTTGGTCCGGCGTGGATCGCTTCTGAGTGAGGCGGCCAACGACCTCCGCCCCGGCGGTTTCTACAAGACCGGCCAATTCATCGAGATTATCTTTGGCCGCTTCGCTATTGGGCAGCTCGACGCCGACCAGAACGGCCGACTCGCTTAATACGCCCTGCTTACGCTCTGTGTCCTTCACTATCGATGAGATCTCCTGGTTTTGTGCCGTGGGGCAGACAGGAATGTCTGCCCCACGTCTTCCTTTTCATTATACCTCATTGTCAAGAGTTGCGAATACGCGAGAAAAGGACAGCTAAAACACCATTCGGTTCGCGCTCGAAGTAATGCCACGCAAGCAACAAAAAGCGAGCCTAACAAAAAAAGCGAGCCGGGGCGTCCTCGCCCCCGGTCGGGGCGGACCACCTGGCTCGCCGAATGCTTGCAAAGTCGGGGGCGAGGACGCCCCGGCTCGCAGTGACTTTTAAACCGATCTCGGTTTACCAACAATATTCCAAGCCGACGTGTCCACCGTGGTAGAACAGCTCGCCGTGAGTGTCGACGAATGGCACGCGTGGCGCTACCTGGTTGCCATACGGCGACGACTGGTTGAAGTTGTCGCCGGCCAGCACGAGCTCGTTCAAGAACAATACTTCGTAACCGACGCGGAACGACAGACTCGGCAAGATATCTGCCACCAGGTCGACGCTGCCTTCGCCAATGAACGCTACGTTGTCGTTCTGGAAGTTTTCGAACAGCGATGGCGGTTGCACATTAGCCGGCGTGCTGTGAATCCGATTGAACAGACGTGAGTGGTTGTTGTACACACCGCCCTTTGCCTCGGAGCCGATTCGCACCCCCTGCCACAGGCCAACCCAAACATCGCCGCCGATTTGAAGACCGGCCAGGTTGTTCTCGCAGTCTTCTTTGTATTCAGCACCGGCGAGCGGCAGCGTTTGGCCTGGCAAAGGTTCAGAGCCTTGGCTGGTGAAGACAAAGTTTTCATCTACCTTGGTGTAGCGGAAGCCGGCGAGCAACGTGCCCGACACCCGCGGATGATAGCCGAGCCAGTAGCGACGGTAGCTGATTTCTGCTGTCTGCAAGCTGGACGACATTTCGATGCTGTGGGTGAGCGCCCGTTCGGTGAATGGATTCGGACCGTTTGGCAAATTCACGCCAGCGGGGCTCGTGCCGAACTGGCCGGCTTCCGGAGCAGGCCGGGAAAACAACGAGTACAGGTTGCCGGCTGGGTCGGTGAAAGATGCCTGATCGTTCCAGTCGTAGATGCCCATATAGCCGACCTCGATAACTGACATCGGGCAAATATCGTAGCGGCCCATGAGGCGGAAGCCCCATTGCGGGTCTTCGATATCGAGTTGGCTCGTCGAGAGAACGACGGTGTTGCCCACGTTGAGCGACGTGAAGTCGATGTTCTTTTCGAACGACTTGTCGCGTTGCAGGTAGACGCCTTCGGCGCGAATGTCGAAGTAATGCGGCCCGCGTTGATCGACGAAGTCGCCCTGAATGCCGGCGTCGTTCATCAGATCGTAGCCGATCGGTGGATCGGTGCCGCCGGCGCCCATCGGAGCACAACCTGGATAGGGGCATTGGCAGCCGGGTCCGCAGTTGCCGTATCCGTCGCCGCAGTATCCGCCGCCATACCCATCGCTATTGCCGTAGCAGTCTCCGCCGTAGCAATCGCCACCATAGCCGCCATCGTCGCATTGGGCGCAGTAGCCGGCTGGGGCAACCATGTTTGCTTGCCCCTGGGCGGGCGCTTGGTAGAGCGCTTGTCGCGGACCCTGGTTACCGGGCGCGCGATTCGATTCGTAGTCGGCGAATTGTACCTGGCCAAAAGTGGCCAATGGCGTCATGGCAGTCGAAACGACCGCGACAAGAAAAGCCGCAAGTCTGCCTGGCGATTTGGCAAGCGATCCGATTCGCATGGTTTTCCCCCCGAATAATCCCGGGCGACGTTTCATCGCGGGTATCGCCGGAATATTCAATTGCCGTGGGCTGGGTTTTTCTGAGAAAGCCCGTCGTTGCTCACGGCTCTATCAAGACAAGGTTCGAAATGAGTTCGCCACTGGCGAAGAGGAGTCGTTGCAGTCGTACGCGGAGCACATCTACAAATTCCCCTCGGAACAAACTATCGGACCGGTTCCAGCGGAAAAGCCAGAACTTGCAGCAAATCCGGAACAACCTTCCCAAGCCTCCCACTTTGGCGAACGACTGGCCAAAACGGCAGCAACGCTAGCGCCGCCCTGCCTGTTACAGGATTATGGAAGTGCTATCGACCGCGAAGCGGCCCAGGAATGTGGCCGGCGACGCGAGTCCCCCGGATCTGTAGCCACAAAAAACACGAAAAGACACAAAAGTTAAGATATCTCAAGTTCTCGTGTCTTTTTGTGTTTCTCGTGGCTACTCAATCTGGTCACCCGACGAACAGCCATTTTTGGCTAAGCTGTCGCGGAGCCACAGTGGGTGCGAAGTTTGGAAGCTAATCCCCGCTAATCAAAAGATCGGATTAGCGATTCATTAGCGGAAATTAGCGGTTCGCTCTCCTCCTCTGCGCTGGATTCCTCTGGCTCCCGGCTCCAGTCGATGGCTTCATGGGCTGCTTGAGCCTACTCCTCCGGCCGTCCCGCGATGCTGCAATCCGTTATCAGGCAGCAACTTGCAGCGCCATTCCGGCAGTCCAGGGAGGAGGCGCAGAGTGGCGTGCGACCAGAGAGCGGAATTTTCCTTGAGAAAACCGTGACAAACACAATTTGGTTCGGCCCGCAAACTCTTTCTAGCAAATAGTTTGACCCGTTTTTTTCGCCTTACTAGGATGGAAAGATTGGAACAGCCGCAACGATAGCATCGAGCGAATCGACTAGGCGGGAGATTTGGGCCATGGACTGTTTGGTGATGCGCGCGGCCGCAGGATTCGCGGCGAGCATTGCCCAGAGGCGGAGTTTGTCATTCCGGTCCCAAGTTCGCTTTCGAAGAAGCACATGAATTTTGTCGGCTTGGACCGTGCGTTCGGAACCGCGCGGTCCCGACTCGGGTTTAGTAGTCGGGCTTAGGTTAACAGTGAAGAGGTATCTGTCGTGAAGAGACGCAACTGGATGGGTCATCATCGATCGGCTGCACGTGGACGCAAAGTGCTTGCGCCAATCGTCGGGCGCGCGAAAAGCAAACGCAAGGCCTGGACGTTCGAGAAGCTCGAAGATCGTAACCTCTTTTCGGCCACTCCGGTCGAGGCGGCCGCGAACAATCCACTCTTATTGCTAGAGACGACGGCCACGCTGTCGAGCTCGACTCCCGAAGGCGCCGCGGCGATCGCGCTGCGCGAACAGCAGTGGGCGGCGATGCAGGCGAGCCTTGCTGCGCAAACGCCCCTCACCCTCGCGCCCTATTCGGTGATCTTGCCGAACGACCCCTTGTTTGCCAGCCAGTGGCACCTGCTCAATACGGGGCAGGAAGTCGGTAGAGGTGAATTTCAGGCTTTGTATGGCGTAGCCGGTGCGGATATCAACGTCGTGCCAGTGTGGAACATGCCCCGTGAAGACGGCACGGTGGGCTACACGGGCAAGGGGGTCGTGGTCGCGGTGATTGATACGGGCGTGCAGATCAGTCATCCCGATTTGAAGGAGAACATTTCGGATACGTTGCGCTTCAACGCGATTACCGGAAGCAACAATCCGCTTCCCGATCTGAGCGATCCCAATTCGATGCACGGGACCGCGGTGGCTGGGTTGATTGCCGCGGAAGGAAACAATGAGACGGGCGGAACAGGCGTGGCGCCAGACGCCACGATCGTTCCCATTCTGCTGATCGCTCCGGGCTCGACCGAGAATGCGGTC
>CAZGMU010000321.1:0-5778 GCA_964526975.1 uncultured Planctomycetaceae bacterium | reverse complement strand
GCGATAGCGATCGGCAGCGGCAAGAGCGTGGCAAGAATCGCTCCGATATTCGGGATGTACGTCAGCAGAAACACCAAAAACGCAAACAGCCAGGCCATGTGAAGCCCGAGCAGCCAAAGCACGGTTCCAACCAACACGCTCGCGATGAGCGAGAGAGCGGTCATCGTCATGATGTATTTACGAATCGTGTTTTCGATGTCGGCGTAGATGCCGGTTCGCTTATGAAGCGGGTTTCTGCCTAGCAGAAGAAACACAACAAAGAAAACGATCAATATGCTATGCGCCGCGATCGTGGTCACGCGCCCCACGGTCGATGAAATGAGAATCGGCAAGCGGCCTTCGATATCGCCGGCGACGAGGTCTTCATCGATATTGATTTTATACTGCTTTAGCTCTCTCAGAAGTTCCTTGGTGAGATGGACGACCTGATCGCTGTAAGCCTTTGCTGTGGCAATGATTGCTTGAACAACCCAGATCATCAAGAAGCCAATCAATGTCAGCGCGGCCAGTACGATTACCAGCGTCGTCAGCACGGCCAACCAACTGGGCAGTCGCAATCGCGACACCTGCCAATCGACCAGCGGCGCAACCGCCACCGTGATGAAGATCGCCAGTACGAATGGCACCATCACGTCGCGCGTATAGATCAGCGCCCCCGCGAGGGCTACCGTGGCAATGATCATCAGCGAACCGACGGCCAGCCAGGTTTGTTCGTTACGTAATTCAGCGGCGTTAAGTTGTTCCTGCATCGGCATCGCATACGCAAAGTTAGTTCAATCAACGAAGAAACTATCATGGACAGCCACAACATACCAGAGAGAACACACAACCCTCGTAGCTGAATTCGCCAGAATTCGGCCTTTACTGAGGCATTCATCGGCATTGAACAACAACCCGCGAGCCGGGGCGTCCTCGCCCCCGTCCAACCATTCATAATCAACGAAAGCCTCAATAATTAAACGAGGCTACCCGGGAATCCTGGGTGGCACGCTACGCCGTTGACCTTTTTCCAATACTAAGCAACCGCGGATGAACGCAGATGGACGCGGATAGGAAGGCAAGTGAAGATTGTCGTGCGCTGATCATCTGACTCAAAACAATCTGCGTTTATCCGCGTTTATCTGCGGTTTCTTTGTAAGAAAGGGTGAACGGCGTAGGGTGGCACGCCCTGACGCTTTGGGAAGGGCGTGGTTCGCCGAACTGCACAGTTCCACGCCCTTCGAGGACTCAGGGCGTGCCACACTACCTCAATTGAATTACGCTAGCCATAGCCCCGCTTTTACCACAAAACACCTACGCCGCCCTGGACGTTACCTCAATCCACCACCAAAATCTGTTCGTAATGCTCACCATCGGCCATAAGCTCTTGCGCCTGATAACGACCCCCTACTCGCCCAATCCGGCGCATCGCACGTTTCTCGAGCGTGCCGAGACGCAGGAGAACTCTCGCGCGCAGGTGACCGTGGCCGTGCTCGACGCAAGCGAAGCATCAAAATACTTCGGCGTTTCGCTCGCCCGCCGCGGTATTCAACCGGTGTACCTCAAGATCGTCAACCGGTCCGATAAGCTGATTCGGCTGCAGCTTGTTCGCGTCGATCCGAATTACTACCCGCCGTTAGAAGCCGCGGCCGCAAACCACTTTTCAATCCTGAAGCGACTCTCCGCGTTCGGTTTGGTCGGCTGGTTGATTCTACCGTTGCTTATCCTCTCACTGCCGCTGATCTTTGTGATTCCCTTCAAGCTGGTCTCAGCCTACCGCGCGAATCGCCGCATGGATGACTTTTTCGGCTCGCAGGCCTTTCACCTGCGGCCGATTGAGCCGGGCGGCGTGACCGAGGGATTCGTATTCACCACCTTCGACGCCGGCACGAAGGTCGTGCATGTCTCGCTCCACGCGACCGGCGATCTGATGAACGCCGAAACCGGCCGCATCGACGTGCATGGCACGGCGGAAGCCGACAACGAATTTACATTTTCGATCCCGGTCCCTGGCATCGCCGTCGATTTCCATCGCCGCAACTTCGAAACGCTCGTGCCGCCGGCCTCGATCATCGATTGCGATCTGCCCGAGCTGGCCCAACGACTCAGCAAAATGCCCCCCGCAACCAGCAACGCGAAGAACACTCGCTCGGGCGACCCGGTAAACCTGGTCGTCGTCGGCTCATTTGAAACGCTCATCAGCGCGTTCGCCTCCCGCTGGGACGAGAGCGAAGTCATCACATTGTCCACCTGTTGGAAAACAGCCCGCTCGTTTTTGCTCGGCTCGCAGTATCGTTATTCGCCCGTCAGCTCGCTCTACCTCTTCGGCCGCAGCCAGGATATAGCCTTGCAGCGCGCCCGGCGCTCGATCAACGAACGGCTGCATCTGCGCCTGTGGCTCACGCCGCTTCGCTTCCAAGGCAAGAGCGTCTGGGTCGGCCAAGTCAGCCGCGATATCGGCGTACGATTCACGACCAAAACCTGGAACCTCTCCACCCATCGCGTCGACCCCGATGTCGACGAGGCCCGCGACTACGTCGTCGAAGACCTCCTCCACACCGGTCGCATCGACGGCACCGGCTACATCGACGGCGTCGGCGCCTGCAACAGCACAACTCCACGCCACAACCTCACCGGCGACCCCTACTTCACCGATGGCAAACGCGCTGTCATCGTCCTGTCAGACACGCGAACCACGCCCCGCTTCGTCGCCTGGTCGTGAGCACTGGTGTAGCCGAGATTCGCCTTGAGGCAACCCTATGGGATAGCTCAAAAATAACTTCGCAGATAAGAATAACCACAGAGACGCAGAGAAACAGGAGTAGAGACAGCCAGAGCACGAATCACCACGAATCTAAGTTAATCCATCAGATGCAGCCTCTTCTTCGATCGTTGATAAGAGCGGGGATTAGTGAAGATTAGCGTTCCAACCTCCTACACTTCTTCTTCGTGTCCTCTGTGTCTCTGTGGTTATTCCGAAAATCCGGAAATTATTATTGAGTCGTTCCTATGCCGGCCGCATATTCCGTCGCACCCTCAACGCTTCAATATCCAACTCATCACCGAGCAAGTGATACACTTCGTCATACAACTCGCCCTGCGAACGAAGTTCATGCAGAATGCCCCGTTCCAACTCGAACAGTTTCAATAACAACGCGCGCGATTGCTGCTCCGCGGGTTCAAGAACACTATACGCATTGTTTTCCAGGTTCGGCGCGAGACGGTTGACTTGCCGTTCGTACCGCCGCTCTAAATCACGAAGAATTGCTTCATCATATTTCTGTTGTTCACGCAGCCGAGCAAGATGATCGATCGCCGCCTGCGACATCGCCATCCGCGCCTTCACTTCATCATCTTGCCGCTCGTTAGGATCCTCGATATTCAGAAACCGCAGCAGCACAGGCAAGGTAATCGTCGGAATAATCAGTGTCAGCAAAATGACGGCGTAGGCTAGGAAGACGAGTAGCGGACGTTCGGCGAAAGGTGCTCCGTCGGCAAGCGTTTGCGGCAACGCCAGCGCCGCCGCGAGCGAAACGATTCCCCGCATCCCCGTCCAACCGATAATCACCAGCGCGCCGAAGGGAGGCATCGGGTCTCGCTTGGCGAGCCCGGGAACCAATTTGCGCGGCAACCAGGCCGCTGGAAAAACCCACAAGAAGCGGATCACGATCAGAGCGCAAGTGATCACGCCGGCCCAAATCATTAGCTGATCGACCGGTAGGTCGCCCAGCCCTTTAAGGATGGTGGGTAGTTCCAGCCCAATCAGCGTGAACACCAGCGCGTTGGCAGCCAATAGCGTCACATTCCATAGCGCCCTGGCCTCAACGCGCGTCTCCGGCGCAGCCCACCGTGTCAACATTCGCCCCGCATACAACCCACCCGCGACCGTGGCGATCACACCCGAAAGATGGAACGACTCGGCTACGAAGTAACATGCAAACGCGGTAACCAGCGTCAGCAATGCTTCAGCGCTGGTGTCGTTAATACGAATCAATAATCGCAACGTCAGGTGAGTAGCCCCTAGCCCAATTGCCACGCCACCCAGCCCGGCGATAAGAAAATGTCCAATACTCTCTGTCAGGTGAAATTCTTGCGTAACGAGCGCCGCGAGCGCGAACCGGTAGCAGACCAGCGCTGTCGCATCATTTATCAGGCTTTCTCCTTCGAGTATGGATTGGAGGCGCCGCGGAAAGCCGACCTTGCGTGTAACCGTGGCAGCGGCCGATGCATCAGGCGGTGACACAATCGCTCCAAACAAAAACGCCATTGGCCAGGTGAGCGACGGAATCAGCCATTTCACGACGACTGCGATGCCGCACATCGTGGTGATCACCAGGCCAAACGCTAATAAGGAGATTGGCCGAATGTTCTTCTTGAATTCGCTCCACGAGGTAAAGTAAGCAGCCGCAAATAACAGCGGAGGCAGAAAAATATAGAAAACGATGTTACTATCGATATGAACTGTCGGCACTCCCGGAATCATCGCCACACACAAGCTGCCCACGAGCAGCGTTAGCTCCAAGGGCAAGTGAAACTTGCGCGACAGCGCGGTGCCCAGAATCGCAGCGAAGAATATCGCAATCGTGATTTGAAAAACGATCATTCGGAAAATCTCTTGGGCTCAGCTAGGTATCCCCCACCCTTATAGGGAGGGGCCGGGGGAGGATTCGAGCACCTCAACCCACTTGCTTCGTCGCTAGCTTTTGCTCAACGAGAGGCAAATTCGAAAACAAATGATAACCTCCAGCACGTCTCCTACGAAGCCAAACATCATCGGCCACCTCATCGCTGCCCTTCGGCCGGAGTGCTACAATTCGCTGTGTGGCATGCCCTGGGTCTTCGCAGGGCGTGGTTCACAACGCTGAACTGCTTGCGCCCTTCATCGAGCGTCAAGGCGTGCAGCTTCAGCATCAAAGTTCTCGATCATCTTCAACCACCTGGGAGGAATTCACCATGAAAATCGTCGTCATTGGCGGCAGCGGCCTCATTGGAACGCAGTTGGTGAAGATCCTCCGCGAACGAGGGCATGAAGTGATCGCCGCCTCGCGATCGTCGGGTGTCAACACCCTCACGGGCGAAGGGCTCGGCGAAGCATTTGCCGGCACGGCCGTCGTGGTCGATGTCGCCAACTCACCCTCGTTCGAAGACAAAGCTGTGCTGGAGTTCTTTGAAACCGCCGGCCGAAACATTCATGCCGCCGAAACCGCCGCCGGCGTCGGCCATCATGTCGCGCTCTCCGTCGTGGGCACCGATCGCCTGCTGGCGAGCGGCTACTTTCGCGCAAAAATGGCTCAGGAAAATCTCATCAAGGCTTCGAAGATTCCCTACACCATCGTGCGCGCCACGCAGTTCTTCGAGTTCGTCAGCAGTATCGTGCAAGCCGCCACCGACGGCCCAACGGTCCGGCTCTCCCCTGCCCTGATGCAACCGATCGCCTCGGCCGACGTTGCCGCGATTCTTGCCGACGTCGCGGTCGCCAAACCGCTCAACGCAACCTTTGACATCGCCGGCCCCGATCCAATCCGTATGAACAACCTCGGCCAGCAATACCTGAGCGGTTCGGGAGATTCCCGAAAGATTCTAACCGACGCCAACGCCGGCTACTTCGGCACACCGGTCGATGACCACAGCCTCACGCCCGACGCCAATGATCCCAAGCTGCGCCTCGGCCCAACCCGCTTCGCGGATTGGCTAGCGAGATCAGCCGGCCAAGTATGAATGTGAGGTGGCACGCCCAGAGGCTCGCACGATTATGCAAGTGCTAGCTTAGCGGTTGATTTAAGGGAGTTCGCGTTCCAC
>CAZGMU010000320.1:0-5812 GCA_964526975.1 uncultured Planctomycetaceae bacterium | reverse complement strand
CACCGCGCGGTGACTCGCCGTGGCGATCGTCGATCGTGGCTCGGCCGCACGAATAGCCTGGGCCACCGGCACGGCATAATCGCGCGAGTTGTTCGCTCGCCGCCGCACGCGATCGACCAGCTTGCCATGGTATTTCTCCTGTGGATCAAGCGTGCGATCGATCCGATCAAAACCATTGACGATGAGCAGTTGGTGCTCATTTCGATCGGCGGTCGCCGCCACAACTTCCGACGCTTCCGATTCGCCGCCCTCGTTCACCGCCACGACTTTGAAATAGTAAATCTTTCTTGGATCAAGTCCGCTGATCGTCGCGCTCCTTGCATCTTTACCAGTGACTTCCGTGCCGCCGTCGAATCCGTATCCATTCGTCGACGCATAGACGCGAAACGAAGTAGCGGCATCGCCTGTATGCGAGTCGGCTTTCGGCGGCGCCCACGAAATCGTCACGCTCCCCGGCTCCTGCGATTCCGCACCCACACCCGTAACAGGCTGCGGCAGCACGGTGGCCGGTGTCTTGTTGCCGTCCACGGCGCGGAAATACTTGATCAGTCCTTTGTACGTTGCCCGACCGATTGCATCACGAACGCGTGGATCGCGCATCAGTTCTGCGTCTTCCTTGTTGTCATGAAATGCAACCTCGACGATCGTCGCGTCGAACTCATCGTTGATGTAACGATTGTTGATCTCGCCGAAATCGATATCCTGGCGATCGAGCGTTACCTTATCGCCACGATCATGCCAGTCATGCTCCATCGTACCTTTCATCGCCACAAGATCGTCGTTCACTTCCTGCGCGAGCGACTTGGCGAGCAGGAACTGGTTCGGCGTCGCGGTCTTCGGGTCGTTGTTGCCGTTCAGCAGTCCCAACGTTCCACGTGCCTTTCCCTTACCACCCGCGTTGGAATGGAAACTCACGAACACCCGATCCGGCAACCGCCCATCCGCCTCGCGATTCATGTACGCCGCATAGCGAGGCGAAAACGAAATCGCCGCTTGCCGATCATCATCCGTCGCCCGGTAGTCGCTTTCTGCTACGCCATGCGACCGGTCTGCGTGCCACATCACCCAGTACAATCCCGACTCATCCTGCCGCCCCCACTTCGAAACCCCGGCATCGCCACGACTGATGTCTCCCTTCCCGTTGCCAAACCGAATCATGTCAGCAACCACTATGCTTCCTTCGCTCTCCGACTGGTTACTGATCTCGACATATCCGTCGGCTCCAGCGTCGAAGTAATACGTGCCCAAGTAAACCAGGCCGTTACCCACGCGCCGGTGATTGACCTTCACCTCGGTCGTTCCGCCCGAATGCTTCACGCGATAAAGCTGATCCGCCGCCCGATCGCCGCCCGAGCTCGCCCAAGCATACACCGGGTAAAAACCGGCCTCGGGGATCTTCGGCGTGTACCGCGCGTGCGCGGTTTCCTGCTTAGACGTCGCCGCTTGCCGATAGGGCGTCTTCCCCGTTTTGCCGAAGTACACCGGCGCATCACTCGGCGTGGTCCAGTCGCCCTCGAACGTCACCCCTTCGTCGTCGTTGTCCAGCACGACTTCGTTCGTCTGATTGCCAACCGGCCGCAGTGGCACCACCGTCGCACCAGCGCGGAATAAGTAGTCGACGAGGAACGCCATCTGATCGATGTTCCCCAGGTCTTCGATCATTTCGAAGCCCGGCCCGCGTTGAAACGTCCACGCGCCGTCGCGCTTGTTCGCGGCCGTGATCCCGTGTCCGCCATGCGTATAAACGATCTTGCCGCTGAGCCCACCCGGCGGCTGCGTGCCGACATCGACCAGCCCGGCAGCGATCGACTCATTTATGCCGATGTTTAGCAGAACGATGAACCCAATGACAAACGTTCGTTTTGCATGGCCGAGCCAAAACATATTGCGACCTCAATCTGAATCATTTCGTGTTTTTTAACCACGACGACACGACGAAAGAAAAATTCTTTGACAAGACAACAAGATTGTCAGGATAAACGGGAGGAAAGAATCGTGCCTACAAAACCCTGTACATCCGGCCGGTCCTGTTATCTTGTCTTGCTCGTCGTGCCCGTCGTGTCGTTGTGGTAAATCAACTCAGTCCCCGGCCGCCTTGCCGCCACTCCGCGGATCGGCCACACCGACCAGCTTACCGTCCTTCGTGACGGCGATTGCCTGCGTTCGCCCACCGCTGCCGATATTTTCCACGTTATGCCCGCGCTCGCGCAACCCTTCGACGAGATCGCGTGCCAGCTCCTTTTCATACATTACGGCATTGGGCCGCCATTGATGATGGAACCGCGGCCCCGTCACGGCGTCCTCCAGCGACTGGCCCAAATCCAGCACACGCAGAATCACCAGCAATACCTGGGTAATGATTTTTGGCCCTCCGGCCGCCCCGACGGTCATCACCGGCTGGCCAGCGTTATCCAAAACGATCGTCGGGCTCATGCTCGACAGCGGCCGCTTGCCTGGCGCGACGCTGTTGTTTTCCGCTCCCACCAACCCAAATGCGTTCGGCATTCCCGGGTAGATCGAGAAATCATCCATCTCGTCATTCAAAATCACGCCCGTGCCCGGCACGATCACCTTCGAGCCGAACGTCGTATTGACCGTCGCCGTGATTGCGACCCAATTGCCGGCCGTATCGGCGGCCGCGATGTGCGTCGTATGTCGACCAAACACATCTTGCGAAAGGTTCGGCGGCGAGCCGTGCGCGGGAACGTCGATCGCACGCTTCCGATCGATCCTGGCTGCCAACCCTTTCGCGTAGTTTTTCGAGGCCAAACCACGTGGCACGGACACGAAATCCGAGTCGCCCAGCCAATGCGCCCGATCCGCGAAGGCCAGTTTAAAGGCTTCGCTCACGATGTGCGTCGCTTCGATCGGGTCATCGTGGGCGATCGATTTCAAGTCGAAGTTTTCGAGAATGTTCAAAACCTGCGCGACATGCACACCGCCCGAACTCGGCGGCGGAAAGCCCACTATCTCGTAGCCGCGATACGTCGATCGTATCGGCTCGCGCACCTTCGCCTCGTACTTGGCGAAATCTTCGGCGGTCATAATCCCACCGTTGGCCGCCATCCACGCGCCGATCTTCTTAGCGATTTCGCCGCGGTAGAAATAATCGGTCCCCTGGGCCGCAATCTGCTGGTATGTGTTGGCCAGATCGGTCTGCACCAATCGATCACCGGCCGCGATCGGCTTGCCGTCGGCTTTGAAGAAGACCGCCCGCGAGCCCTCGAACTTGTGCAATGCTTTTCGCTCGCCGTAGACCGCTCGGGCATAACCGCTGCTGATTTCAAATCCTTCGCGTGCTGCTTTCTCGCCCGGCGCGAGCGCCCGAGCCAGCTTGATCGACCCGCATTTCTCCAACGCCAGCTTGTAAGCCGCGAGCGCCCCCGGCACGCCCGAGGCTAGCGGCCCCGTCTGGCTGGCTGTCGGCATCGGCTTGCCGTCCTTCACGAACATGTTCTTGTTCGCCGCGGCCGGCGCCATCTCGCGTCCATCGATCGCCGTGAACTTGCCGTCGGCCGTGCGAATCAGAATGAGGCACCCGCCGCCGATCCCCGAGTTCTCACCGTCGACCACGCCCAGCGTCAGCGCCGCCGTGACCGCCGCATCGACCGCGTTTCCCCCCTCCCCAAAAACAGCCACCGCCGCATCCGTGGCAATCGGATGCACCGTCGCCACCATGTTTTGTTCGGCAGTGGCCGTGTGCGCTCGGGCGTTTTGATTAGCCACGAAAAGCACAAAAAGGCACGAAAAAAGAGAGAAGATTCGCATTGGATGTACGGTCAACTTCAGTGATTTTCAGATCAATTAACAGAACTGCAATGAAGTCAATCATTGCGATCCTTCAACCAAATCAAAGAATTATTTTCGTGCCTTTTTGCGCTTTTCGTGGCTAACTAATCCGTGGCCGCACTCTCGGTCATCAAGTACTTCTTAATTTGAAGTTTCGGTGCACCAAAGTTAATAAGCAAGCCGGTTTCGATATGCGATGACTTGAGATATCCAAGTAACTGGGCTACGTGCTCATCGGCAACAGCTTTACAAGCCTTCAATTCAATAACCAGCAGCCTTTAACAAACAAATCGGCAAAGTATTCACCTAAAACAGTTCCGTCCTCGTCATACACAGTCAGCGGATAATACTGTTCAACTCGCAACCCCATCTTCCGCAATCCATGAGCCAGCGCGTTCTCATAAACCTTCTCAAGACGCCCGCACCGATGATATTTATGAATCGCAAAGCTAGTCTCACGCACAAGATCACAAAGCTGATTGACATTCTCCCATAACATCTTTTCGTGCCTTTTTGTGCTTTTCGTGGCTACTCCTTCATTTATAAATCTCAAACTCCTTCTTCCGCGTCCGAAACTCATCCAAATCCTTCTCCACCGACTTCAAAATCGTCGCCACTTCCTCGCCGTCGACGATCTGTTGATAGACCTTCTTGTTTCCCAGCAACGTCAGCAGCCGCCGAGGTTCCCATGATGTCGGATACAGCTTTCGCAACGAGTGCATGATCACCAGTCCAAATTCAAACGGCCGGAATTCTTCCCAGTTCGTAATCACGATGCTGATCCCGCGGCACTCTTGCCCCTTGAACTTCGAGTCGCGCGGTGTGAACCGCACCGGCACCACGCGCACTCCCGGCGGCTTTGCCGCGTTGATCATGTGGGCCCAATCGCGCTCGTTGATCCATGGCGCCCCCAACCATTCGAACGGCGTGTCCGTTCCACGGCCGACCGAAAGATTCGTAAACTCCATCACTCCGACGCCCGGGTACAACACAGCCGCCCGCAACGATCGCATATTGGGCGACGTATTGATCCACGTTTGGTTCGTGTCGAACTGGTACTCGCCCCGGTTCCAGTCTTCCATCTCCACGACGGTCAGCTTCGCCTTGATGTCGCGCTCTTTCACATACATTTTCGCCAACTCACCGATCGTCAGGCCGTAACGAATCGGAATGTTGTGGATCGCCACGAACGATTCCTTCACGCCATCCATCAGCGGCCCCTCGATGATCTTGCCGCCAATCGGATCGGGCCGATCCAGAATGACAAACTCCTTACCCGCGTCTGCCGCCGCCTTTAGCGAAAGGGCCATCGTTGCCGTGTTCGTGTAATAACGTGCGCCGATATCCTGCACGTCGAACACCAGCACATCCAACTCCTCGAACTGCGCCTTCGAAGGCCAACGTCGTGTTCCATACAGGCTGTAAATCGGCAGGCCAGTCTTCTCGTCGGTCGAATCTGCAATGCCGGCATGATCCAGCACACCACGAATGCCATGTTCGGGGCTGAACAATGCCACGAGCTTCACATCGGGCGCATTGAACAATCGATCGATCGTCGTTACGCCAGTTGAATCGACGCCCGTCTGATTCGTGATCAACCCGACTCGCTTTTTCTTGAGCGGCTTGAAATCGTTCGCCACCAGCATATCAATGCCCAGTCGCAAGCCCTTCGTCTCGCCGACTACCCTCGGCTCCGGCTGAGCTTCTTCTTCCTTTGCTTTCTCCTCTTTTTTTTCTGGCTTAGCTGTCTGAGCTTCCTTGGGCTCTTCATCGCCCGTGCTGCCTTGGCGATTCTCGACATTCGGCGGAGCAGGGGAGGTCGACTCCTTTTTGCTCTCCGCCGGGCTTGGCTTAGCGTCCTTTTCAGCAGGCCTAGTGAGCGGGTTCAGCGCGGGCGCCTTGCTGAGCTTGCGTAACTCGCGCGTCGTGCGATCTTTCGGCACGTCCAGCAGCGCTCCGCACGCCATCGCCCCAATCCGCCCGGCCAAGTCGTTGACTTCGCCATGACCATCCGGATGCAACC
>CAZGMU010000319.1:0-5826 GCA_964526975.1 uncultured Planctomycetaceae bacterium | reverse complement strand
TCCCCTTGGCGGCCCAGTCGCGACTGGAGCCGGTACCGTACTCGCTGCCGGCGAGCACCACCAGCGGCACGCCCTCCTCCTTGTACTTCATGGCGGCGTCGTAGATGGACATCTGCTCGCCATCGGGCAGGTGGAGCGTGACGCCCCCTTCGGTGCCGGGGGCCAGGTGATTGCGGATGCGGATGTTGGCGAAGGTGCCGCGGGTCATCACGCGGTCGTTGCCGCGGCGGGCGCCGTAGCTGTTGAAGTCGCGCGGTTCGACGCCTAGCGAGATCAGGTACTTACCGGCCGGGCCGTCTTTGGCGATCGAGCCGGCGGGCGAAATGTGGTCGGTCGTGACCGAATCGCCAAACGCCGCGAGGCAGCGAGCACCCTTGATTGGCTTGATCGGCCCCGGCTCCGAAGCGAGATCAACCAAAAACGGCGGCTCTTGGATGTAGGTGCTAAGCGGGTTCCATTCGTAAAGTTCGCCTTCGCTCGTTTTGATGACGTTCCACTTTTCGTTCTTGTTCCAAACGTCGCCATATTGTTCTTCGAACATCTCGGGCAACACGCAAGAATCGACGACCGATTGCACTTCGGAGTGCGTCGGCCAGATGTCTCGTAGATAGACGGGCGAGCCGCCGGTGCCGGCGCCGATCGGTTGCTTCTCGAAGTCGATATCGGTCGTCCCGGCCAAAGCATAGGCGACGACTAGCGGCGGGCTGGCAAGGTAGTTGGCTTTTACATCGGGATTGATCCGACCTTCGAAGTTGCGATTGCCGGAGAGGACGCCGGCGACAACCAAGTCGTTTTTCTTGATTGCTTCGGAAATAGGCTCGGGCAATGGGCCGCTGTTGCCGATGCAGGTCGTACAGCCGTAGCCGACAGTGTAGAAGCCAACCTTTTCCAAATACTGTTCGAGGCCAGCCTTTTTGAAGTAATCGGTGACGACACGCGAGCCTGGGGCGAGGCTGGTCTTCACATGAGGCGGGACGGTAAGGCCTTTTTCGACGGCTTTCTTCGCTAAGAGGCCGGCGGCGACCATTACGCTGGGATTGCTTGTATTCGTGCAGCTCGTGATGGCGGCGATGACGACGTCACCATGCTTGATGTCGAACGCCTTGCCGTTCCATTGCACAGGAGCGCCGGTGAAGCCGAGATCGGGGGTTGCGGGCGTTGCATGGGCAGCGGCCTTGGCCTCGATTTTGTGACCACCCTCGCCTTCCCAGCGGCCTTCCGGCGAGCCGTTCACCGGCGGCTGCTTGCCGTAAACGGCCGTAAGAGCCTGTCGCCACGCGGGTTTCATTTTGGTCAGCGCAATGCGATCTTGCGGCCGCTTGGGCCCGGCGAGACACGGCTCGACGGTCGACAGGTCGAGCTTGATGACCTTGGTGAACGTCGGCACGGGAGCACTGTCTGTGCGGAAGAGGCCTTGTTCCTTGGTGTACCGATCGACGAGATCGACCTCGGCCTTGGAGCGGCCAGTTTGGCGGAGGTAGCGAAGCGTTTGGTCGTCGACGGGGAAGAAACCCATTGTCGCGCCGTATTCAGGAGCCATGTTGCCGATTGTCGCACGGTCGGCGACCGCCATCGTCGAGACGCCAGCGCCAAAGAACTCGACGAACTTGCCCACGACCTTTTCTTTGCGCAACACTTCGGTAACGGTCAACACGAGGTCGGTGGCGGTTGCGCCGGGTGGCAAGGTGCCAGTGAGCTCCATGCCGACCACTTCGGGCAGCAGCATGTAGATAGGTTGGCCGAGCATGACGCCTTCGGCCTCGATACCGCCGACGCCCCAACCGACGACGCCGAGGCCATCGATCATCGTGGTGTGGCTGTCGGTGCCGACGAGTGAGTCGGGGTAGGCGACTAGTTCCGAGCTCGAGGACGAGCCGGCTCGCTTTTCCTTGGCAAGGAAGACGACCTTGGCTAGATACTCTAGATTGACTTGGTGGACAATGCCGGTGCCCGGCGGCACGACGCGGAAGTTGTTGAACGCCTTTTGACCCCAACGAAGGAACTCGTAACGCTCGCGATTGCGGGCGAATTCCATGTCGATGTTCAGGTCGAGCGCGTCGGCCGAGTTGAAGTAGTCGACCTGTACCGAGTGGTCGATCACAAGGTCGACGGGGACGAGCGGATTGATTTTCTTGGGGTCGCCGCCGAGCCGCTGCATGGCCGCTCGCATGGCGGCGAGGTCGACAACGCAGGGCACGCCGGTGAAATCTTGCAGCACGACGCGAGCCGGTTTGAAGGGAATTTCAACCTGAGCCGGGGCAGCCGCGTTCCAGGCGGCCAGGGCTTTCACATCCGCTTCGGTCACGGCGTAGCCGTCGCAGTTGCGAAGAAGCGACTCCAGCAGCACACGGATCGAGTAGGGTAGGGCTGAGATATTGCCCAGCCCGGCATCTTGGAGTTTCGACAGGCGATAAATGCCGGCCTTGCCGTTGCCGGTGTCGAAGGTATCGCGGGCTTGGAAGGGGTCCGTTTTAAGCTGCGTGGCCATGTGGCGCGTCCTTGAAAATCTCAAAAAACCGTGGCGGTTGACGCCTGCGAGCCGTAAGGGAGTGAATTGTACAGGAGAAAACACACCTGATAAACGGTGTGAGTGGTGTTCGTGGGGCTGTAGAGCGTTGGATTTTTGGGCTAAGCCGCGAACGACTGTGGGGGTGGCTGAACCGTTATATGAAACGAGTGTCGTGGTTGGATGTGGGCCGCAGGCGAAACAGCTATCGTCAGTGTGTGCTTAGGGCGCTACAATGTGCGGAAATTCAAGTTAAATCGGATGGGTTCAGGGAGGATGTTGAGAGTTCCATGACAAAGCGAGTATTCAATTTTTCCGCCGGTCCGGCCGTCTTGCCTGAGCCCGTATTGGCCGAGGCGCAACGAGACCTGATGGCTTTGCCGGGGGTGGGCGCGTCGATTCTTGAGATCAGTCATCGTAGCGCGACGTTTGAGAACATTATCCAGCAGGCCGAGACGAATCTTCGGCAGTTGCTGTCGATTCCGGACGATTATTCGGTGCTGTTTTTGCAAGGTGGCGGCCGGTTGATGTTCTCGATGGTGCCGATGAACCTGATGGGCGGCAACCGTCAGCTCAGCAACTATCTGATCACCGGTTCGTGGAGCAAGTATGCGGTGCAAGAGGCGGTGAAGTTTGGCGAAGCCCGCGTCGTGTGGGATGGCAAGGCGACAAACTACGATCGATTGCCGTCGAACGCCGATCTGAAAGTCGATCCGAAGGCGGCGTACTTGTACTACGCCTCGAATGAAACGATCCAAGGCGTGCAGTTTGCCAGCGAACCCGAGGCAGGCGACGTGCCGCTGGTTTGCGACGCGTCGAGCGACTTCCTCAGCCGACCAGTCGATATGCGGAAATATGGTCTCTACTATGCTTGTGCGCAGAAGAACGCCGGGCCGGCTGGTTTGACAGTCGTGGCGATTCGTAAGGATTTGTTGGAGCGCAGCAACGAGCTATTGCCCGGTTATTTGAATTTCCAGATTCATGCCGAGGCGCGGTCGTTGTGGAACACCGCCCCGACGTTTGCCATTTACATTTTCATGCTCGTGACGAAGTGGCTGCTTACCGATGTCGGCGGGCTGACGAAGATGGAGGCCCAAAATCGTGCCAAGGCGAAGCTCCTGTACGATGTAATCGATGCGAGCAACGGCTTCTACGCCGGCCATGCCCAGCCAGCCGTGCGATCGATGATGAATGTTTCATTCCGTTTGCCGAGCGACGATCTGACGAACAAGTTTGTGAAGGCCGCGGAAGGGCAGGGAATGACGGATCTGAAGGGGCACCGATCGGTGGGCGGCATTCGAGCGTCGATCTACAATGCCATGCCGGTCGAGGGCGTGGAAAAGTTGCGAGATTTCATGATCGAGTTTCGCGATGCGAACGCGAAGTAGTGGAAATCTTGTAGGAAAATAAGTTAGCAAATTAGCGTCGGCGGCCACGCCGAATCTTAGCCAAAGCATTTCCAACGAGATTCGGCCCTGCGGCCAACGCTAAAAAACAAAAAGTCTTCATTGAAATTGATTGGCGGTTGATTGGATTATGCCACGCGTAATTGTTCTTGATACGTTAGCTCCTGAAGGTTTGGCTTTGCTCGACGCTGCTCCAGGCATCGAATACGAAGTGCGAACCGGTCTCAAAGGGGACGAGCTCCGCGAGGCACTGAATCAATACGAAGGCGCAATCTGTCGGAGCGGCGTAAAGATCACGGCCGATGCCCTTGAGGGCAACCGGCGGCTCAAGGCGATCGTGCGAGCTGGCGTCGGCACCGACAACATCGATAAAGACGCGGCCACACGCCACGGCATCGTTGTGATGAACACTCCGGGCGGCAATACGCTCAGCACCGCCGAACATGCAATCGCGCTGATGCTGGCTCTCTCGCGCAACATTGCACCGGCCTATGAGAGCCTCAAGGCCGGTAAGTGGGACCGCAACAAGTACATGGGCACCCAAGTGGCCGGCAAGACGTTAGGGGTCGTCGGCCTGGGGCGGATTGGCGTTGCGGTGGCCAAGCGGGCATTGGCACTGGAGATGAAAGTTCTCGGGTACGATCCGTTTCTATCGAAGGATCGGGCCAAGGAACTCGGCATCGAGCCCGTAGAGAGCGTCGCTGAATTGTTGCCGCAAGTTGATTACTTGACGGTACACACGCCGCTTACCGACGAAACCCGCGGGCTCGTGAGCGCTGCCCAACTGGAGCGGATGAAAAAGGGCGTACGACTGATCAACGCGGCTCGCGGGGGAATCTATGATGAAGCTGCGCTGGCCGAAGGGCTAAAATCGGGCCAGGTCGGCGGCGTCGCTTTGGATGTTTATGCCGTTGAGCCTTGCACCGACAGCCCGCTGTTTGGCCTACCGGGCGTCGTTTGCACGCCTCACTTGGGAGCGAGCACGGAGGAAGCCCAGACACAAGTGGCGATCGAAGCCGTTGAATTGCTCACGGCTTACCTCACGACCGGCGCGATTCGGCATGCCGTGAATGTCGCCTCGCTCGACCCGAAGACGCTGGCTTCGTTGCGGGGTTATCTGGACGTCGCCCAACGACTTGGAATGTTGCTCGCCGGCATGGGGCCGAGCGGCATTCGCGCTTGTCGTCTGCTGTATCGCGGCGAGATCGCGGAGAAGGAAACGAAAGTTCTGACTGCCGTCTTTGCCGCCGGGTTGCTCCAGGGTGCGCTCGACCAGGAAGTGAACCTCGTCAATGCCGAGCATGTATTGAAACAGCGCGGTATCACATTGACCGAGGAATCGCGAACCGAGATGGGATCGTTTCGGTCTTCGATGACTGCCGAGGTTACATCGGACGGCGGATTGCATAAAGCGGCTGGCACGATCTTCGGCCAGCACATGCCGCGGCTGGTGGCGCTCGACGACTTCCGATTGGAGGCTTACCTGGACGGTCTGTTGTTGGTGTTCCGCCATCACGACGTGCCGGGCATCATCGGCGCCGTTGGCACCATCTTCGGCAAGCACAACGTAAACATCGCTCAGATGGCCGTGGGGCGTGCAGCGCCCGGTGGCGAGGCAGTCGGCGTGCTCAACCTCGATAGTGAACCGTCGGCCGAGGCGCTCACCGAAGTCCGAAACCATTCCGCGATCATTTCAGCGTCGGTCATTAAGCTGCCTCCCGCCGGTCAATTGCCAAGCTGGCTTCAAAGCTAATGTGGCTGGACTCGCAAGAGTCCGGCCCACACGGGCAGGACCGAATTTTTGCGAATTTAGCTACAAGGTTTGAACTTCTCCTCCAGCAGACGTCATAGTCGGTAAAGGCGGAATAGGCCACCCCGGCTGTTTCTTGCCAGCGGTAGACTTGCTGCTTGCAT
>CAZGMU010000318.1:0-5887 GCA_964526975.1 uncultured Planctomycetaceae bacterium | reverse complement strand
GCGAGAATTTCCTCTTCGCGGCCAACCGTTCCTTTTTCCGCCAATTGAGCGGCGGCTTTTTGATCCTCGACAGCCACGCGGTAGGCGGTTTCGATTAACTCGAACTCGGCACGCGGAATGGTCCGGTTCTGCACGAGTTGAGTGGCGCGGTTCAGCTCGGCGCGGGCATTTTCCAATCGAGCGTTCGCGGCCCGCACTTGCGATTCGCGCCGCAGGCGCTCTTCCGGGCGTTCACCAGCCCGCAAAGCTGTCAGGTTCGCGCGGGCCTGATCGAGCTGTCCTTGGAGCGATTTGAGGCGGGCCTGAAATTCATCCTGACGAAGCTCGGCAATGACTTCGCCTTTTTCGACTTTTTGCCCTTCCTTTACCGGTAGCTTGACCAACAAGCCCGGTACCTGAAAAGCAAGCTCGACACGCTTCGAGGCTTCGACTTTGCCAGGAAAGGATCGAACATGCGTGTCGTCGCCGGCCGTTACCACCGAGGTCTTAACCGGCCGCACGACGTCGGCCGAGGGCAGGGGCGTTTCGGCACATCCCCCTAGAAAACCCAAGGGCAAGCCGACAAGCAAGAAAAATGCGCGCCGGCATGCAAGCAATCGCAGGAGTTTTTCCATGAGAAGCCTCAAATTACCCGCGCATTCGAGTGAATAGAGAGCGATGCGCCCACGGATTCTAGCAAATCGTTAATAATCTGCCAATTTGTCTTAGCGGTGCTTTGCGAACCATGATCCGTGGTCAAACAGAAACGACCTGAACAGAAACCTCCATCCGCTCAAAAGCATCGGAGGGACCTTCCCACGATCCAGAAAGAGGAGAGGCTTTCTCTTGCTCGCGAGCCACGCCGACCGACACGTGTTCGGCGCCGGCCAGCTTATTGTTCGTCGGATCGTAGCCACGCCATCCCGCGCCGGGCAGATAGATCTCCGTCCAGGCGTGTGTGGCGCCATGCTGGCCTTCGGCCATCTGGATATAGCCAGTCACAAACCGCGCGGCAAAGCCCCAGTGCCTGGCAGCCTCCATCATGAACACCGCGTAGTCGCGGCACGAACCGCTACCCAAGCTCAGCGTCGTGCAGGGCAACTGCACCCCATACTCGGGCCGATAGCGGTACTCAAACGCTTCGAAGATTCGCGTGTTGAGTTTATTAAGAAGCTCCCATGTATCGATCAGTTGACCTGGCTGGTACAAATCGAGCAACCACTTCTGCACCGCCGGCCCGTCATGCGGATAGCTGGGCAACCGATACGGCACGATCTCCACCTGCTCGTTGGCTGCGTATTGAAACGGATAAGAGACCGCGCTCGGCTCAAGCAAGCACTCGGAGCCGCTCTCATGATGCAGGGCAACCGTCACATCGCTCCGCAGCTTGAGGTGTTGGGTTGCTTCCGGAAATGTGAGGACAGCGATCGAGTTTCCGTAAATATCACGTAGCCAGCGCACGTTGGCTTGTGGCTTGACCTCGGCGCTCGCGCTAACGATACGCACATCATGCCCCTCTCGTGGTCGCATCATGGCGCGATGGGTACCAAGGCGCACCGGTGCTCGATAGTAGTACGCCGTTTCATGCGTGATGCGGATCTGTTTCATACTGCCTGGCTGGTGATTGATGGGGGAGCGGGGGAGCTACAGGCATTAGGGGCCATATTTCATTAGGGGTCAAGAAGTGTGCCCGTCTCGCAACCAAAAGTGAGATCGCATCAATTTCATGCAAGCACGATCACCTACTTACGACCGCTGTTTCTCGATGCTAAAATGCCAGCGGCTCAGAACGCGATTCAGCACAACATTACTCTTCATTTTCTTCCTTCGATGAATCTGCGATCAGCAATCATCTCGCTATTGTTTGCAGTAGCGGTATCTCAATTGGCCGTCGCGCGGACTTGGGCCGACACGACAGGTCGCTACACGCTTGATGCGGAGCTTGTTACTTTTAGCGACACAACCGTCGTTCTTAAGCGGGCTGATCACGACCTCGTCGCGATCCGAATCGAAAAGCTATCCGACAAAGACCGTGAGTATTTAAATTCCCAGGAAGCTTCAAACCTGCGACGACAAACGTCCGAGGCGCCTCAGACATGGACGCTGCGTGATGGAACCAAAGTCACCGGGCGAGTCGTCGATTATGTTGATCGTGTTATCACGCTTCAGCGCCGGCGCGGACGAATCTATGTCAACGACCGCGTTCTAGAGAACCTACCGGAGTTCTACCAGCGACTGGTTCCCTCGATCGTTGCTCACTCCGAGCAACTACAAAACGCCGACCGGCGGGCGCTCGAGACGTGGCTAATAAGACAACCCGGCGCGCAACGCTCCTTTCATGTCGAAGGCGTCGTTCTGGAAGCGGACAACGGCGATGAATTCAGCCTGCCGTTTTTCCTGCTCTCCGACGAAGATCAAAAACTTTTGAAGCCTGGTTGGCAAGATTGGCTGGCGGCTCGCAAAAGAGAGGACTTCGGTGCGCTTTCGGATGGAGCTTTTCTGCTACAGTCCTTAGCCGCCGCAAGACAACGCGACGCGGAGATCAAACGAGAAATCGCCATGATGCAGCTTAAGCTGCAAGCGGTGCAAACCGGTCTCACCTCGTTGTGGGAAGTTACGCTGCATCCTCCAACGGGGCAGTTCGGCCGATCGCAATGGGTCGTAGTTCCCGGTCGCGATAGCCGACAAGCCACGCTGAACGCGCTAGAGCAATTCCCAGGCTTCATCGCCGGCCCCGTTCGCCGAATATCTGGTAGATAGTCGATTGTTTCAAAATTCGTAGCTGAATTCGCCAGAATTCAGCTACATCAAGGAGCACAAATGAGCGCTCAATCCAAAAGTGGCGCGAAGTCCGAGCCATTTTATGTTTCGACCGGACACCTGCCGGCAGCGGAATCAATTAACGAATTAGTGTCCGAGGCCCATCGACGATTCAAATCGGATGACACCGGCAACAACTCCCAGGTCTACCCAGCACTCGCGCGAGTACCTAAAGACCTGTTCGGAATCTGCGTTGTGGGCACCAGTGGCAAGATCTACGAAGTGGGAGATTCCGACTACGAATTCACGATTATGAGCGTGTCGAAGCCGTTCATCTTCGCGCTAGTTTGTGAACTTCTAGGACCAGAAGAGGTCCGCGAGAAAATCGGCGTCAATGCCACGGGGCTGGCGTTCAACTCTCTCGCCGCGGTCGAGCAAGGTAATGGAGGACGCACGAATCCGATGGTCAATTCCGGCGCCATCGCCACGACCAGCCTCGTGCCCGGCGCCACTCGCGAAGCCAAATGGAAATTTATCCACGATGGATTGTCGCGATTCGCGGGACGAACACTTTCGATCAACGAAGAAGTGTATGCATCGGCCACAGAAACGAACTTCCGCAACCAGGCGATCGCACGCCTGCTGCAAAACTTCCAGCGCATTTACATCGATCCGGCCGAGGCTACCGACCTTTACACCAAGCAATGCTCGCTGAACGTATCGGCCCGGGATCTGGCCGTTATGGGAGCGACGCTGGCCGATGGGGGTGTGAATCCGCTTACCAAGGAGCGCGTGGTGGATTCCGCGGTTTGCCACTACGCGCTGGCCGTCATGGCGACAGCCGGTTTGTACGAGACATCGGGCGATTGGCTTTATGAGATCGGCCTGCCAGGCAAGAGCGGAATCGGTGGCGGAATCGTCGCCGTTTCGCCCGGCAAAGGTGGTATCGGCACATTCGCGCCGCCGCTTGATCAAGCGGGCAACAGTGTGAAAGGCCAACTCTCGGCCAAGTTTTTATCCCAACGATTGGGAATGGACCTGTTCGTATCGCAGCCCGACAGCTAACACTTGTGGGGTAGACATTCCTATCTGCCTCAAGCGTACTTAGGAACGACTCAACAATAATTTCCCGATTTTCAGAATAACCACGGAGACACGGAGGGCACGGAGGGCACGGAGAATTCGAGTTGGGAGTTGGGAATGGGGAGTGTGGAATGAGGAGTTTTCATTCCCCACTCCCCATTCTACACTCCCAATTTGCTTCCTCCGTGTCTCCGTGGTGAATCCCATCTGCCGAAGTTATTTTTGAGTCATCCTTTGGCAGACAGGAATGTCTACCCCACGCGCTTCCAATCCAAAACCGGTAACTCAAAGGCGAAATATATGGCTCGTCCATCCGATAAAACCGATCGTTCGCTCGGCGAAACACGCGACTCCTGGGTTCCGATGATCGTGATCGCCATGGGGCAAGCGCTCATGTCGTTCAATGTCGCGGCCATCCCCATTTCAATGAGTGGTATGGTGGAAAGCTTTCAGACGCCGCCCACGACCGTTGCCACCGCAATCGTGCTCTATTCGCTGGGTGTTTCTGGATTCATCATGCTCGGCGCCAAACTCGGTCAACGCTTTGGCTCGAAGATCTTTTTTCAAGCCGCTGTTGCCCTATTCTTGCTGGCGGAAGTGACGATGGTCCTCAGTCCGACGGCCGAAGTGATGCTCGCGGCTCAGGCGCTGGCTGGACTGGCCGGCGCGGCGCTGGTGCCCACGCTGGTCGTGCTGATTGCCAATCACTATCGCGGCAAACAACAGGCGGAAGCGGTCGGTTGGCTTGGCTCGGCGCGAGCGATTGCGGGTGTCTTAGCGTTCATCATCGTTGGCTCGGTAGCCACCTGGTTCAGTTGGCGATACGCGTTTGGCCTACTCATCGTTCATGCGGCTCTGATTCTTTTGTTGAGCGTCAAACTTAAACCCTCGACAGGCAAGCCCGAGGTAGGCATCGATTTATTCGGTGTACTGCTATCGGCCGTAGCGATCATTTTCATCACGTTCGGGTTTAACAACATCCGCAACTGGGGCGTTCTTCTCGCGCGCCCTGCGGCCCCGTTCGATCTCCTTGGTCTCTCGCCGGCGCCAGTGATGATCGTGATCGGTGTTGTGCTTGGAACCGCTTTTCTGGCCTGGACGCACCGCCGCGCCGCTGGCGGCCGAACGCCGCTGTTGGCGCTCGATGTCGTTGACTCGCCGACGGAATGGGTGGCCGTCGTCACGCTGTTTCTTGTCGTGGCGACCGAAGGAGCGATCAACTTTTCGGTGCCGCTCTACATTCAAATCGTTCAAGGCAGCACGGCCCTGCAAACGTCGATCGCGATGATGCCGTTCATGCTGACGGTCTTCTTCACCGCGATCCTCATTGTGCGGCTCTACAACCGCGTCACGCCACGAACGATCGCCCGCTGGGCCTTCGTGCTAGTGGCAGCCGGAACAGCCTGGCTTGCATTTGTTGTACATAATGACTGGAGCGCCCCGCCCGTGATTGCCGGCTTGATCATGGTCGGCCTGGGGCAAGGGGCTCTGGTCACACTGTTGTTCAACGTGCTGGTCACGTCAGCGCCCAAAGAATTCGCGGGCGATGTCGGCTCGCTGCGCGGCGTTACCCAAAATCTCGCGGCGGCAGTCGGTACGGCCGTCATCGGTGCATTGCTCGTTGGCATTCTTAGCTCGATCATCGTTGGCCACGTGAATGACAACCCGGTCATCTCGGCCGAACTGAAAGACGAACTGAATCTCTACAACCTGAATTTCTTCAGCGACGAACAGTTGAAAGATCGCCTGGCCAGCACGCCGGCATCCGAAGCTCAAATGACCGAGGCGCTCCGCATCAACGCCGATGCCAGAACCCGCGCACTCAAAATGGGTTTCCTGATTCTGTCCGGCTTGGCGCTCACGGCAACCTTCCCCTGCGGTTGGCTTCCTAACTACAAGCCTGGCGAGATCCCCAGCGATCAGGAAACGAACCGCCGAGCGAAGCGCTGAAGCGGCCTTATTGGAGCTGCGCCTTCGCTTTGGCTTCTTGCCGTTTGGAACGACTCAAGAATTTTCAGAATAACCACGGAGACACGGAGGGCACGGAGAATTCGAGTTGGGAATG
>CAZGMU010000317.1:1572-5930 GCA_964526975.1 uncultured Planctomycetaceae bacterium | reverse complement strand
GATCGAGAACTTCGACCCGATGGGCGTCCACACCGGCGACTCGATCACCGTGGCTCCCGCGCAAACGCTGACCGACAAAGAGTACCAGCGGATGCGCGACGCTTCGCTAGCCGTGATTCGCGAGATCGGCGTCGAAACGGGCGGCTCGAACATTCAGTTCGCCACCCATCCTGGCACCGGCCGGATGATCGTGATCGAGATGAATCCCCGCGTCAGCCGATCGAGCGCCCTGGCATCAAAGGCCACCGGTTTTCCGATCGCCAAGATCGCCGCCAAGCTCGCGGTAGGGTATCGGCTCCACGAGCTGCCGAACGACATCACCCGGGAAACAACCGCCTGCTTCGAGCCCACGATCGACTACGTGGTGACCAAAGTGCCGCGGTTCGCGTTCGAAAAATTCCCCGAGGCCGACGCCACGCTCACCACGCAAATGAAGAGCGTCGGCGAAACGATGGCCATCGGCAGTACGTTCAAAGAGTCGTTCCAAAAGGCGCTCCGCGGCCTCGAAGTGAAAAGCGACGGCTTCGGCACCGATCGGCTCGACTTGTGGGGAACGCCCGAGCAGCCGAGCGAAGCGGCGATTATCGCCAAGCTCAAAAAGCCAGGCGCCGAGCGGGTCTGGTACTTGCGCTATGCATTCAAAAGTGGCATGAGCGTTGCCCAGGTCTACGAGCTGACCGGCATCGACCCGTGGTTCCTCGACAACCTGCACGAGATCGTGGAGACAGAGGAGGAACTGCGGCGGATTGCGGATTGTGGATTGCGGATTGCCGATTGTCGGCAGCAGCTGCGCACAGCCAAGCGCCAAGGATTCTCCGATGCCCAGATTGGCCGCATTTTGAAACTGCCCGAACTCGAAGTGCGCAAGGAGCGGTTGGCGCTGGGGATTCGCGCGACGTTCAAGTCGGTCGATACCTGCGCCGCCGAGTTCGAGGCCTATACGCCATACTACTACTCGACCTACGAAGATGAAGACGAAGTCCCGGCGAAGCAGCCCGGCAAGAAACGTATCATCATCCTCGGCGGCGGGCCAAACCGCATCGGCCAGGGGATCGAGTTCGACTATTGCTGCTGCCACGCGAGCTTCGCACTCAAGGAACTCGGCATCGAATCGGTGATGGTCAACTCCAACCCCGAGACCGTCAGCACCGACTACGACACCAGCGACATGCTGTTCTTCGAGCCCCTCACGGTCGAAGACGTGCTCAACATCTGCGATTCCATTCAGCCAGATGGCGTGATCGTGCAATTCGGCGGCCAGACGCCGCTAAATCTCGCTCGCCGCCTCTTCGATGCCGGCGTGCCGATCATCGGCACGAGCGTCGATGCCATCGAAGCGGCCGAGGATCGCGAGAAATTCCAGCGGCTCCTTCACAAGTTGAATCTGCGCCAACCACCGAACGGCATCGCCCGCACGATGGACGAAGCCCGCCGCGAGGCCGAGAAAATCGGCTACCCGATCCTCGTGCGGCCGAGCTTCGTGCTTGGCGGTCGCGCGATGGAGATCTGCTACGACGCATCGCAACTCGAGCGGTTCGTGGCCGAGGCGTTCGTCGTCGCCGACGGCCAGCCGGTGCTGATCGATAGCTTCCTTGAAGGCGCGACGGAAGTCGACGTCGATTGCATCAGCGACGGCGAGACGGTGATCGTGCCCGGCATCATGGAGCACATCGAGGAGGCCGGCATCCACTCGGGCGACTCGGCCTGTGCGATTCCCCCATACAGCCTGCCGGGCCCGGTTGTCGCCGAAATTCGCGCGGCGACGGTGGCGCTCGCGAAGGAGCTGAAAGTTGTTGGATTGATGAATGTGCAATTTGCGGTGAAGGACGACGGAGAACACTTCGGCGTGTACGTTCTCGAGGTCAATCCCCGCGCGAGTCGCACGGTGCCATTCGTCGCCAAGGCCACCGGTATGCCCGTCGCGAAAATCGCCGCCAAGGTGATGGCCGGCGTTTCGCTGGCGGAGCAGGGCGTGACCGAGGACCCAGTGCCGTCGCACGTGTCGGTGAAGGAAGCCGTCTTCCCATTCATCAAGTTCTCGGGCGTCGATATCGTGCTTGGCCCGGAGATGCGCTCGACGGGCGAAGTGATGGGCGTGAGCGAACGATTCTCGATGGCCTTCGCCAAAAGCCAACTCGCGGCGGGCACCGTCTTGCCGAAGGAAGGCAATGTGTTCATCAGCGTCGCCGACCGGCATAAAAATGCAATGCTCGATCTGGCCCGCAAGTTCGTTGATTTGAAGTTTTCGTTGCTGGCCACGGGCGGCACGGCCGATGCGCTCGATTCCGGCGGCGTGCCGGTGACGCGCGTCAATAAAATCGCCGAGGGCAAGCCCAACCTGCTCGACTATTTTGCCGATAAGGCCGTCGCGCTCGTCGTGAATACGCCGAGCGGCAAGCGAGCCCGCACCGATGGCGGCCGCATCCGCGCCGCGGCGGTGCAGGCAGGCGTGCCCTGCCTCACGACGCTCGAAGCCGCGACAGCCGCCGTGAAAGCGATGGAGGTGCTAAGCGTGGAGGAAATGCAGGTGCAATCGTTGCAGGAGCGATTCGCAACGAGTACGTAACAAACACGTGGCATGGGCTTTAGTCCGTGCAAAAGACTCCCCTAGTTTTATCGGCCGGATTCGCACGGACTGAAGTCCATGCCACGGGGTGCTATACTAGCCAGCATGAGCACGACATCATTTCATTTCGAGTCCTTCGAGGCGTTCTCGCCCGCAAGCAACGTGGGGCCGTACCGGGCTGCCGACTACTGGCAATTGCCCGAAGGAGAGTTGGTCGAACTCATCAGGGGGAGATTCGTCGTGTCGCCAAGCCCAAATGTATTGCATCAAACAATCGTACTGATATTGGCCGAGGTCCTTGTTGCGGCTGCGAAAGCGACTGGCGGCAAGGCAATCCTCTCGCCGATGGACGTAATCCTCTCGGACGATACGATCTTACAACCAGACCTGCTGTACATCGCCAAGTCGCGTCGCCACATCATTCGCGAGCGAGTCGAAGGCGCCCCCGATTTGGTGATTGAAATCATTTCCGGCACCAGTCGTCGTGATCGGGTCGAGAAGCTCGATCTCTATGCACGTTATGGTGTGGCCGAGTATTGGATTGTCGATCCACAAGCACAGCACATCGAGTTTCTGCTCAACGAAAATGGTCGCTTCGTCGTCGCATCGCCGGCGAATGATCAATACCAATCGCCGCGGCTGCCCGAAGTAGTGCTCCAGCTTTCGAACTTCTGGGGCGAGGTCGAAGCCCAGATGGCAGACGGTTAGCCCGTAGCACAGGCGTCAGCCTACCTATCTTCCGTCAATAGCGACATGAATATCCGCTGTGTTCGAACTCGGCGCGCTTTTCATATCAGCCAGCGCACGGACTGAAGTCCATGCCACGTGCTGGCGTAACATTTTTTCTTGTGCGCGCACCTCGCGTGATCGCTCTAAGCCGTTACGAAATAGGCAGATGTCGAGTTTGCATCTGTTGCTGTCAGGAATGATTTTGAGATTGGCGAGAAACTCGCCTTGACCCGTTTGGCGGACCTGCCGTATCTTCCGCCCCACGACGAAGACATGAGCGTTGCTTGAAGAAGCAAGTTTTCGTCAAACGAAAAAGAATTTGAAAACATAAGTTTTGGATAGCGGCGAGCCGGCGAATTAAGTGATTAACGATTCCACCCATCGCCCCGGAGACCAACGAGCCACGTGGACGGGTTAACCCCCTTGCTAGGGCGCTGTTAACCCCGCAGCGGTTGGAGTTGGCACGGATGCCGCCCATCCGCTACGATACACTCCCCGACGCGCAGGCAGCGCTTCCTCCCCCCTAAGGCGCCTGCCAGCGAGTCCGCCCGCACGCAAGCGTTATTGCGTCCAATCGCTCCCGGAAAAGTTTCAGCGTCCTTTGCCCCCCTGGGACGTGTGCTTTTCTGGGAGCTTTTTTTGCGCCCATAGGTCGAGGCAGCTAGCACCCGCAACACCCTGGAAAGCGGTCTCACGCAGAGGTCGCAGAGCACTCCGTTTCCGATCGTAGCGCCGATCGGCTTTGCCCAGAAAATCCTCGCTTACCATCCGTTGTCCAATCGCTTGCGGTTTAGCTCGATTTTCTGGGCAAAGCCGCGCCGATCCACTCTTCCTCACCCTCACCGCGCTCTCTGCGCCTCTGCGTGAGCCACGATAGTCGCCGTCTTCTACGCGGCACTCTCTTGCGAGGTTCTGTCTTTTCTCAAGAGACAATCGTCATCCAACCGATCTCTATTGCCATACCTCAAACCCATAGGTATCCTCCGCGGCCATGACGACACGAAAAACCAATCCCGACTTTCTGAACGGCGTGCCCGAGCTCCTCTTGCTGGAGCTTTTAAGC
>CAZGMU010000317.1:0-1538 GCA_964526975.1 uncultured Planctomycetaceae bacterium | reverse complement strand
GTCCAAGCAATCAAGGACGAAAGCAGCGGCACACTCGAGTTCGGCGAAGGTTGCATCTATCCGCTGCTCCACAAGCTCGAAGCCCGTGGCGACTTGTCGTCACGCCGCCTCGACGTCGGCGGCCGCAGCCGCGTCGTCTATCGCGTCACGCCCAAGGGCACGAAACAACGCGCCGCATCCGCGGCTAAATGGTCGTCGATCGCCGACGCCGTCGGCCGCATCTTGCAAGGAGGCAAGCATGAACAAGCCCGAATCGCCTAATAGAATGGTTTCTGATTTGATCCGCCTCGGTTTGCCCGTTGAGTATTCCGAGCGCGCTGCAGCCGAATTCGCCGATCATCATTGCGATCTTGTAGAACAATTGCAGTCGACCGGTTTCAGCGAATCGCAGGCCGTGACGGAGGCGTCGCGTCGCCTTGGTGACTCGCGCACGTTGGCAAAGAAAACAGTGTGTGAATACCGTCGGCGCCATTGGTGCGGACGCTGGCCGCTGCTTACTTTTTTGCTGGCGCCGATACCGGCATATATCGCAGCGTACGCCGCGACCGGGTTCTCAGTCATCTTCATCGTGTATTGCATGACGAAGGTAGGCCTGACTTCATCACTTGATGCCGACGAAGCGTTTCTGACGCTTCCATTAGGGATAAAGTATGCCGTGCTCGGCGCCTTCACACTGGTGCTACCGGCGATCGTGCTCTATGGCTTCAATCGCTTGGCGCGTCGCGCGGCTCTTGGTGGCCAATGGATTTTGGTTGCCGCATGTGTTTTGGGAGTATTTATCGGAATGTTTCGCTGGGAACGAATCGGACCGAATTCCAAGTTGATTATGCATGATCGCCAAACGGGCGAAGTGTTGCCGCAGCCGAGGCAGCCCGATTTTGTCATCATGTTGCCGATCGAGGCATCGAGCTATTTGTCATTGAGCGGATTCTGCCGCTGGTACATGACGCCGCTACAGCTAAGCCAACTTCTCTTGCCTACGATTGCTGCTGGGTTGTTCTTGTTGCATCGACGCCAGCTTGCAATACGCGCGGCGAAGCTTCGTGCCGTGGTCAGCTAGCACCGATGGCAGCTGAACATCACCGGAATAGTGAATTCGTGGCTCGGAGTTGTGAACGAACGCCAAAATCGCTAGACTTCGCCGCCCGCAAGAAAAGCGAGCCGGGGCGTCCCCGCCCCCGCCCAACCGTTCAATACCAACGAAAGCATCAAGACAGCCGATTATTTGAATCGCTCACTTGCGAGCCGTTGGGTCTTAGATTTAGTTCAGAGCAATTTCCAGCTTCAGTTGACCAATAGCCGGCGAGCCACGCTCGCCGGTCGAATCACGCACCGTGTCAATCACCCTCCAGCGGTCAACCAAACAGGAAATTCAAACAGTGAAGGATAATTTGGTTCGATGAGCAAGGAAGCTCCCAAGCGGCGCCCGGTGGCGTCCAAAAAATTAGGCACCCTCTCGGCAGAGGAACAGCTCCGCGCCGCCCGCGAAATCGTGCGCCGCGAGGCAGCCGGTGTTTGGAAAGTCTCGTATCGCCTCA
>CAZGMU010000316.1:840-5935 GCA_964526975.1 uncultured Planctomycetaceae bacterium | reverse complement strand
AGAACCAATTAGAACCGGGCGATAACCGGCAAAAAACGCTTGAAAAGCGGCAACGCGCATAATAATGGCTCCAATTTGCCTACAATGGGCTAGCGATTTGATCCTATTTGAACTCAAGAGACACAGCCGGACCGCCACGCGGTCCGGGGGCGTGCCAAACGCACGGTTTCAAAAGCCATTCAACCACCAGTCAAGAGACGGAAAACTCCCCCTGGTCGGTCTTTTTGCCGGCCCGGCAGGCCCTATCCCTGAGAATTCGCCTTTGGGGCCGAAAACTTGGCTGCCATTATACGATACCCATATATAATGGTAGCGACCACTCGCCGGAGGCTTCGATGACTATTCGTCGCTGGACTACTTTTATCACCGCAGTCGCGTTTTACTCTCTTTGGGCACATTCTTTTGTCCTGGCCCAAGGTTTTGGCGGGACGGGCTCGCGCGGAATGGGCGGCATGAGCAGCATGGGCTCCTCTGGTTTTGGTTCCAGCGGATTTGGCTCAAGCGGCTTCGGGGGCAGCGGTTTTGGAAACAGCGGCTTCGGCGGCGGTGGGTTCGGAAGCGGGCTTGGAAATAGCGGCTCCGGAATGGGTGGATTCGGTAACAACGGCTTCGGTGGCGGCTCCGCCTTCGGAAATTCCGGGTTCGGCAATAGCGGCTACGGTGGCGGTTACGGCAGTACCCAAAACTTCATCGGGCGCGACGCTGGCGATATGATGGCCACCTTTGGCCAAATGAACCGCAACATGCAGTCCATGAACAACACCATGAATCGCAGCATGAACCGCGGTAATAGCCGTCGGTCATCGAGCGGAAATAAGCGGACCGCTCAGGGCGATGCCCCGCCGGTCCGCGTCGAAGTAAAAGTCACGTTTAATCCACCGCGCCCGACGGCCGATCAAATGACCGCCACGATTCGCAATCGTCTTGGTAAAATCCTTGCCGACCGCAAGATCGCTCAGCCCACGTTCATCATGGAAGGCGACACTGCGGTCGTCGGTGGTGTCGCGGCCAGTGAAGGTGATCGCGATCTCATTAGCCAATTGCTCGCGATCGAGCCGGGCGTTCGTAATGTCCGCAACGAGATGACCATCAACCCACCCGCTGGTGCCGCTACCGGTATTGCACCTGCGCCGGGAAGTTGATCGCCGTGTTGCCCATCGTCTGGTTCGGCTGTGGCGGCCAGTTTTGTGGTCCCAGTAATGGCTGTCTCATCGCCGGCGGTTGTGTCACCGGTGGTGGCGCGATGGGCTGGAAGTAGGCCTGCTGCTGGATTTGACCAGCTGCCGCAGGTCCGGCCGGCATCTGTCCGTAAGCCTGCACTCCGGGATAGGTCATTGGTGGAGCCGCTGCCATTGGCTGTTGTTGCGCCGGCATGCCAGCATAGGCTTGCGCGGCTCCCATTTGCTGATTCATTCCGGCTGCGGTGTTTGCGTTGTAGCCGTGCATTGGCGTGGCTTGCATTTGCGCCGGCATGGCGTTGGGCAGTATTTGCAACTGCTGTGGCATGGGAAATGCGCCCGGTTGGTAGCCGGATGGCTGCGCCGCCGAATTGACCGCTGCCGCGTCCGGCAGTTGGTAATTTTGCGGCAGCGCGATCGTCGCTGCCGTCATGTGCCGCACCGGCGTGGTGCCCGTTTGAGGCGCACCATTTCCAATCGCTCCCGTTTGCATACCTGCCGCCGGTGCGTCGAAGCTCGTCAGCTTCGCTTGTAACTCAGCCTCCCGCTGAGCTCGCACATCTTCCAGCGTTTGCCGTGGTGGCCGCGCTGGCACTCCTTCCGGAACACTTGGCCCTTTCTTGTTTCCCGCCGCGGTGGCGACTGGAGCCGGTCCCGGAAGAAGATGTTTCGTTTGTTCACCCGTGACGACGCCACCCTCCTTCGGCTCGAACCGACAGATGAGGCTTACCTCGGTCTTCGGTCCGCCTGCCTCGTCCCAAGGCAACCAGAAACTATACGAAGCACCCAATTCCGAGACGCTCATGTGAATCGGCACCTGATCGGGCGGAAACACGTACCGACGTGTCGGCTTGTTATCTGTCGGATCGCGACCAGCTTCGTCGAACGCATACACGACCAATTGCCCGTCCACAAGAATCGGTTTCTTGCCTTCTTTATCGTAGAACATCACCCGGCCGCCAAAACCGCGTTGGGGCTTTTGGCCCGGTTGCGTCATCACCGTATCGGTCCACGCCCCGACCATCCGCACCGGAGTGCCTTCCTGCGGCTTGTTCTTGTCGCGGAAAGGCCAGGTGCTATCCAAGCGGAACATCTTGGGCATCGACCAGGCATGGGCAGTGCTACCGCTCGAAGCGAACAAAAAAGCCAATGCCAGGCAAATCGTCTTCGCAGTCTGGGAGGTTGTCTTCATCTTCATACCGAATGAGTCTGTCGTTTCGCGTGGACGCAGAGGAGTTACTTGCCGCTCCCGGGCATCTCGAGTGGTGGAGCCAGATAACGAGCCGGTGTCGCGTCGCTATTCACGACTTGAGGATTATTCGCTGGCCGATTCGCGTTGGGCGACTGCCGTGTCATGGGCAGTGGCTCGGTCGTTGCTTGCGGCGTTGGCACGATCTGTATGGTTGGCTGGTCAGCAGGCAGGCCGTTCGGCGCCGTGAGTGCCGGCTCACAAGTCATGCCTTGCGGGCCCCTGGAAAGCGGCAGCAGACCCTCTTCCGGAATGTGGTTCGGATAGATCGACTCCATCTCGCCGTCGTACCACTCGTCGCAGCGGCTACGCAGCCCTACATCTCCATGGATATTGATCACATCCGAGAGAATCCAACTCATCCGCGACGATTCGATCTGCTTGACGAGATCGGAGTCCGTCTTGTTGTAGATGATTCGCGGCGTCAGGATGATCAATACCTCACGGCGCTGCTCCCCGACACTGTCGTAGCGAAACAAACTGCCGATGAGCGGAATATCTCCGATGATCGGCACTTGGCGGTGGACCTCATTCTTCGCTGTTTCGATCAATCCGCCCAAGATCACCGTCTGACCGCTGGAGGCGCTGATCGTCGTCAGCGCCTGGGTGTTGTCGATGATCGGAGCATTCAACACCTGGCCGTTCGTCGAGAACCCAATCGGAACACCAGCTTCCGGCGAAAGTTGCGACTTCTCGGCACTGATTTGCATCACGACCAGCCCGTCCGGGCTGATCCGCGGGATCAAGTCCAGAATCAGGCCGACCTGACGGTAGATAATGTTGTTCGTCTGGCCGAATGCCGTGTTATTCACCCCTTGCACGGTGGGTACGTCCTGTCCGACCTGGATTCTGCCTCGCTGACCATCCAACGCCATGAGTTGCGGACGGCTAAGGACCTCTACGCGCCGTTTCTCTTGCAGTGCTCGCAACAATACGCTGACCGCGTCGCTCGATGCCGAGAACACAAAACCGCCGAACCCTAAGCTCGGGTCGAGCCGGTTAACGGCGAAATTCGACAGGCCTTGCGCGCCGACTCGGCCCGCCGTGGAGATCGCGTTCGGGTTGAGCGAACCTGAGACGTTATTTCCCAAGCCCGCTTGAATGGCCTGGCTGTTGTTGAAGTTGAAGCCCGGTGTGCCCGTCGCGCTGATAATGTTTTGCGTCGTTGTCTGAACGCCGTTGGGAGACGTGTTGGTTACACTTTGGTTCACCACGTCGGTCAGCAGCGAGCGGTCGAACAGCACCGAGTCTTGCAGGCCAAGCTCAACGCCGAACTGATCGGTGTCATTTAGCTGGACTTGCGCGATCAGCACCTGAATCAGCACCATTGGCGGCCGCTCGTCGAGTTCCTTGACGACGCGAAGCACTTCGTCAAAGAACCGTGGCGTCGCGCTGACGATCAGGCTATTCGTCGCTCCTTCGGGAACGACAATGACTTCGCGTTCAATTTGTTCGAAGGGGCTAATCGCGAGTTCCGGTTGGGCTTCTGCCTGTCGCTCAGTCTGCAACCATTGATTGAGCGCCACAGCGACCATTTGTGCCTGGGCATTGTTCAAGCGATAGACATATGTTTTCCGCTCGCGCAAATCGCCCTGATCGAGCCGCAGCAAGATCGACTCGACAACAACCAGGTCTTCCCGACTACCCACGGCAATGATGCTGTTCGTGCGTGCATCGACGGAGAACTGCATCCGCACGGGGCCACCTTGACCGATGCCACCGCCGCCGCCCTCGCCTCCACCGCCACTGCCACTACTGGATTGTGCTGGCACCGAAAACAGCGTGCGGAGCATCTCGGCCAAGGCCTCGGCATCGCCGTTGGCAATCGTGAATACTTTGAGCTCGGCTGCCGCGCCTGGCGTATCAATGCGACTAATAAGTGCCGCAATCTCAGCAATATCTCGTGGGCTGGCACTTACGATGAGCGAATTGGTTCGAGGATCGACCACGACGAGCGCTCGTGGCTCGAGCGTCGGTAACTGTCCCGTCGCCGATGTCCCGCTCCCCGAAGCGCCGTTGCTCGAAGACGAGCCGCCCGATGTCGATCCTGTCGTGGCGGATTGACCAAGAAAACCGTCAATCACCGTCTTGGCTTCGGTCGCGTTGGCATGCTTCAGCGGAAAAACCTCGAACCGCGCGGTCGGCACGATCGGCTGATCGAGCCGCTGGATCAACTCCACGGCCATCTTCACGTTTTCTGCTCGCCCGATTAGCAGCAGCGCGTTTGGCGTTCCCAGCGGCGTAATACTGACGGTGCCAATTCGTGGCCCTAGCACTTGGGCATACAGTTGTTGCAATAGCGCGCCGATGCGGATGCTATCCACATTCTTGAGAGGATAGATTTCAATCGCTGGCACAGTGACCGCGCTGAGGTCTTCGATTTGCTTGATGATTTCCATCACGCGCTGCACGTCACGCTCGCTGCCACGTAGGACAATTACATCGAGCCCTTCGACGAACTCGACCTGCACGGGGCCAAGCAAGCCACTCGCCTCGGCCAGCTTGGCGGCATCGATCGTCGACTGGGCGCTAGGAGCGATTTGCGTGGTCGCATCCGGCGCGGCGGGGGCGGCATTGGACGCCGCGGGTTGTGCTGGAGCGGCCGCTTGATCCGCCGCGGCGACCGTCGTACCATTCTTCTGGAAAAGCGTTGAGATCAACGATGTAT
>CAZGMU010000316.1:426-821 GCA_964526975.1 uncultured Planctomycetaceae bacterium | reverse complement strand
CCACCATCTGTTCGGAGCACTTCGAGTGCCTTGCGAACACGCTCATGACTGGCCGATTTGGTGTTGATTAGCTTGGTCACTTTGTCGGCTGCCGCGGGGCTATCGAGCGCCTCGATCACCGAGCGCCATGCCGCTACCTGTGCGGCTGGGCCATCAATGCGCACCTGCCGCAGGCGATTGTTGATTCCCATCGAAACGCCCACCCCGGGCGCTGTTTCAACCCGAAAGCTTTGCCACTCGCCGGAAGCATCGACCGTGACGGGCAGTTGTCGCGACAGCAGCCCTTCTAGTCGCGCGTGAACCTCGGCCGCGGGCAATTGTTGTAATTGGTAAGTTGTCGGCCCATTGTTGATGGGAGGGGCCACGTTCGGAGCTGCCGCGGCGTTGCTCTTGGC
>CAZGMU010000316.1:0-415 GCA_964526975.1 uncultured Planctomycetaceae bacterium | reverse complement strand
GACTGAATGGCCAGCGGTGCGACAACTAGCGCTTGCGACGTCCGTTCGTCGATCGCGATTCGCATATCGGTCCGCCCGGCTGCTCGTTGCTCCCATGCCGAGAGCACTTCTCGTGTGGCGGCTGTTAGCGGATAAGCTTCAACTTTGGGTTCCGAGGCATTAGTGCTGGGTCCGGAAAGCTGTGGTGCCGTTTGGCCAACAGCGCTTGTGCAAAGGATCAGCACAATCGCCGGCGTTTTCAACCACTTCAGCACAGCGAAGGACGGCGCTACTCGTCGTTTTTGCGAGTGTTTACTACGCATGTTGCGGATCAACTGCACACAGGGGGGATGGAAGACCAAGTCGCAGCGCGCACCGGCTGGCGCAATCCTTACGATCGGTACAACCGGAATAATCGGCAAAGTTTGCCCGGATA
>CAZGMU010000315.1:0-5941 GCA_964526975.1 uncultured Planctomycetaceae bacterium | reverse complement strand
GACGACCATCGAGCCGACGCCGCCCGTGCCGCCGTTGACGAACAGCGTTTCACCAGCTTGCAGCTTGGCGTCGCGCACGAGGCCCAAGTGGGCCGTCAGGGCGACGAGAGAGCAAGCGGCGGCCGTATCGTCGTCGACATCGGCTGGTGTCGCGTAGGCGAGTTCTTCATCGACAGCGGCATACTCGGCGAACGTGCCCTGCCGGCCAAGCAGACCTTGGCAGGAACCCCAGACTCGATCGCCCACTTTGAATCGCCGCGCTTGTGGACCGACTTGCTCGACGACGCCGGCGAAGTCGCAGCCGACGACGAACGGCAGTGGCAGGTCCATCTTGATCGTGCCGCCGCGGATGTAAGTATCGACCGGGTTCAGCGCGGCCGACTTCACGCGAACGAGGATTTGCTTGCCGGTTGGTTGGGGTGTGGGGAGTTCGCCGATGAGGATCGAATCGGCGGGGCCGGGTTGGGTGATGTAGGCGGCTTTCATGGTTGGTTCCTGCGTGTGGTATGGTTTCCGCGACCAGTGGTCGCGGCTTTCTAGTGAGGTAGATTTTAGTGGGCGATGCCCAGGTTTCGGTTCTCCGACTATAATAGGCCAATGTCGCAATCGCGTACCACTACCGGCATTTTGATCGTTATCGTGCTGGCGGTATTGGGGTATGTGCTCGTTACGATTCCGCCGCGGCTGTTCGAGGGGTATCACCATGCCGCGGAGGTCAGCCCGCTCGTCGGCTACATCTATCTGGCGGTCGTGAGCCTCGGCAGCCTGCTATTGGGCAGCCTGCTGTTGGCAATCTTTTTGCACATCGTGAAAAACACATGGCAGAAGCGCGCCGATCGCAGCCGCCGTGGATTGAACCCGAGCCAAATGTCGGCCGGCGCGCTGTCGCAGGAGATCGACGACAACCTCGCCGCGGGGCGCGAAGTGGCCGCGGGCTGGCGCATCTCGCCGCAGTTGAAAAAGGAGATCGCCGATGCGGTCGCCGAGATCGAAGCCAAGCGCGAAGCCCAGCAGCTTGAGATCGTGGCGTTCGGCACGATCTCGAGCGGCAAGTCGTCGCTGCTCAATGCGCTGGCTGGCCGGCAGATGTTTCGCACGAATGTGGTTGGCGGCACGACCGTCGCGCGCAGCGAGATTCCCTGGCCGGCGGGCGACAGCGTGGTGCTGGTCGATACGCCGGGACTCGCCGAGGTGCGCGGTGAATCGCGGGCGGCCGACGCGGCGGCGGCGGCGAAGAACGCCGATCTCGTGTTGTTCGTGGTTGATGGGCCGCTGAAGTCGTATGAATCGGAACTGCTCGAAACGCTGGCCGAGATGGAGAAGCGGATCGTTGTTTGCCTCAACAAAGAAGATTGGTATGACGCCGAGCAACGTGATGAACTGGTGCGGCAGTTGGCCGAGCAAGTAACGCCGGCGGTGAAACCGGCGGATGTCGTGGCAGTGCGCAGCCGGCCGACCAAACGACGGCGCGTACGCGTCTTGTCGGACGGGAATGAGCAGGACGAGGAGGTCAATGTCGAGCCCGATGTCAGTCCACTGGCGCGGCGAATGATGTCGATCGTCGAGCGGGATGGACGTGAACTGCTGCTAGGAAATCTGCTGCTACAATCGCGGGGACTCATCGACGAAGCCAAAGCCCGTGTATTGGCCACGCTCGACCAACGGGCCGACGAGGTGATCAACAAGTACATGTGGGCGGCCGGCGGCGCAGCGGCGATCAATCCATTTCCGTTGTTGGACCTCGCAGGCGGCAGCGCGATTACGGTGAAGATGGTGCTCGATCTGGCGGCCGTGTATGGTCAGAAGATCGATGCCGATACGATCGTGACGCTCTTAGGGCAACTCGGAAAGAATCTGGTGGCGATGGTCGGCGCGACAGCAGCCGCGCCCGCGATTGCCGCGGCAGTTGGATCGATGCTAAAGACGGTGCCCGGCATCGGCACGATCGCCGGCGGAGTGACGCAAGGGCTCGTGCAGGCGGTGGTCACGCGTTGGGTCGGGCGAGTGTTCTGCGATTACTTCCGCAACGAAATGCATCCGCCAGAAGGTGGAATCGCCGAGATGGCGAGACGAGAATGGGAAGAGGTTACGCAACCGGAGCAGCTCAAGAAGCTGATTCAATTGGGCCGGGAGCGGCTGGACTCGAAATAGAGTTGTCGACGATCGGCGCCGCGGGCGTTGTAGCAGAAACGTTTTGCCTGATTTGTTCAAGATATTGATCCAACTCGATACACATTCGACGCATATCCTCGAGCGGAGACTCCGCGAGCATGGCGTACAACTTGGGGTTTTGGGGGAGTTGTTCGCCCAACTCTTCCAACGCATTAGCCATCAATTTCATCCCATTGATGGTCGCCTGAGCCCTGCGCATGTATTCGTTCATCACACGATCTCCACGATGCCGACAGGCATTTTATCTCGAGTCGTCTGAAACAATTTCATATAGTCGTCGTAGTTAGCAGACCCTTCGGCCACGGAAATTATATCACCACCAAAGATTCGACGCGCCCGGGACCGCCACAGCAAATTATACTCTATTGGAGATAGCTCACGATTCCCGACTTGTGGATCGAGTACGAGAATGCAGTCAAAATCATTGGGCTCTGGCTTGGTGGTGATGTAACTGCCGCCGATGAGGAGTCGTTTGACAATGCTGGACTGTTTCGCTTGTTGATATAATTGCCGTAACTTGTCAAACAAGCGAAATCGTCGATCCGAATGTGCAAAGTATACGAAACGCTTTTCAAACTCTTCCCAAGTAATGCGATAAATGCCTGGCGGAAGTAGTCCGTCTTCAGTGAAATCAGGCAGCATTCCCCACCCCCATAACAATCCCCGGCAAGGCTCCATCATAACACGCCGATCGTCGTCTCCATACTAATTCAATGGACACCCTACAGAACCAAACACCGACGAGCGCTGATCTCGATACCGATTACGAAGCGGCCATGGCTTCGATTCGGCAGGCGATCGAGCATTTTCGTGGTTGCACGCCCGAGGAGCGAGCTTCGCTGCAGCGCGACCTGGATCAGCTTCATTCGATGGCCGATAAGCTCGCGGCGGGAAAGGTCGAAATCGTTGTCTTTGGCGAGATCAGCACGGGAAAGTCGGCGCTGATCAATGCGCTCGTTGGTAAGGATGTGGCGGGCGTGAGTGTTCGCGGCGGGTGGACGAAGGATGTTTGGAATCTGAATTGGAGCGGAGCCGGGTATATCGTGCCAGGCTTGTCGAACTCCGAAGTTGCGCTGGTCGATACGCCCGGACTCAACGAAGTTGATGGCGCGAAGCGGGCGGCCATGGCCCACGAAGCAGCGCAACGGGCGGACCTCGTGCTGTTCGTCGTCGATTCGGATATGAACGACGTCGAGTACTCCGCGCTGGTCGAGCTGGCCGCGAGTCATAAGCCGATTGTGCTCGTGCTGAATAAAGCGGACTTGTACACGCCGCAGGAATTGGTGGAGTTGCTCTCGGTGTTTCGTGGGCCGCGACTGGCCGGATTGGTCGATCCGGAAAATGTCGTCACCGCGAAGGCCGATCCGCGACAAGTGGAGTACTACATCGAATCGGCCGACGGCAAGACGCGGCAGGAATGGCGGAAGCCGGCGCCCGATGTCGTGGCCGTGCGCGAGCGAATTCTGGAAGTGCTCGCGGCCGAGGGGAACGTGCTGATCGCGCTCAACGCCGCGATGTACGCTGCCGACAAAAGCGATCGCATGGTCGCGCTCCGCGTGCGGATGCGCAACGAGAAGGCCACGGCCACGATCTGGAGCTTCGCCGTGATGAAGGCGCTCGGCGTGGCGCTCAATCCGTACCCGGTGGCCGACGTGCTGGGCGGCACGGTTTGCGACGCGGCAATGGTCGTGACGCTCGGCCGCATTTATGGCATTTCGATCACGACGGCCAACGCGCGTGAATTGGTGACATCAATCTTGCAGGCAGCGGGATTGGTGCTCGGCGCCGAATGGCTTGTCCACTTGGCGGCCGGTGCTTTTAAAGGAGTGACGTTCGGCTTCGGCACCATAGCCACCGCAATCCCACAAGGCGCGGCGGCTGGCTGGGGCTCGTACATCGTCGGCGAAGCGGCCCGCTACTACTTCGAGCACGGTGCAAGCTGGGGCCCGCAGGGACCGAAACGCGTGGTCACGCAAATCCTGGAGAACACCGACAAGCGATCGGTGCTGCAACGGCTCAAAGATGAAATCAGGAAGAAGATTTCGTTGAACCGCTACGCGGGGAAGTAGGAAAGTTGGGTGTGTCGAGTCTTCGAGATACACCGCCTCACCTGGCCGCCAACAAGTGGTGCGTTTCGCGGACTCGGCACACTCTAAACCCTATACCCTGGCAAGTAGTTTTTCACTGAGCTACAATGAATCGGGCGAGTAAACCGGCGAAAACTCTTGAGCGAATTCTGCGAGGGAACGCCGACAACAATATCGATTTCAATGACCTCTGTGGACTACTCCGACATTTGGACTTTGCTGGGCGGATTCGAGACGATCACCACATCTTCACTCGTGAAGATATTCAAGAAATCATCAACGTCCAACCTCGCGGCGGAAAAGCAAAGCCCTATCAGGTAAAGCAGGTTCGAGAGATCATTGTCCGCTATCGGCTAGCTGGAGATTCTCAAAATTGATCGCCTGGAACTGACCATGACTTCTGAAATTCGATACGAAATCGTGATTTATTGGAGCAAGGATGATGAGGCGTTTATCGCCGAGGTGCCCGAACTACCCGGTTGCGCCGCGGATGGCTTGACCTACCAGGAAGCGCTAGCGAACGCCGAAACGATCATCGGCGAATGGATCGATACCGCCCGCGAGTTGGGTCGCCCGATTCCGGAACCGCGCGGCAAGTTGATGTTTGCCTAGGAAAATCAGTCCTGCAACGGATCAAGGAGGAGATCAAGGCGAACCTGGCGGTGAGCCGGTACGCGGGGAAGTAGGGGGACGGAAGGCATGTTCAGCGGCAGGATAATGACTTCCGCCATCTTTAGTTAGTTCTTTGGACTACGAAAATGGACACCGGAACTTTTGGAGCGCTGGTCGGAACAGTCATGGGCATTGTCGGCAGCGTCATCGGTACGGCCGCAAGCCTTCGGCGGGCTAACTCGCCCGCAGAGCGCTGGTGTATCATCAAATGGGCCGTCGCGTTGTCCATTCTGATCGGCGCTTTTATGGCTGGCTTTTGGATTACGCCCGCATCGTATCGCCCATGGATATGGGCTCTTTATGGGGCGGTACTTCCGCTGGCCATCATTGCCGGCAACCGCGACCTCGCCCGGTTTCATGCTGACCACCGCTCCGACGCCAAGTAGTATAAAGATTTCTGACAGCCCTTTTATACAAGCGCAAGTCATGACAACCGTAAGCATTGACGATGCGAAAGCCCGGTTGCCGGAAATCATCTCCGGCCTAAACCCAGGCGAGCAATTAGTCATTGTCGATTCAGGGGAACCGCTGGCGACATTAACACGCACATCTTGACCATGCCACGGCGGTCGAAGGTCTGCCGCTTCACCATCGTGACCCGTTCGATCGGCTGCTGATTGCTCAGGCAATGGTTGAGAATCTACAAGTGGTCGGCGCCGATTCCATTTTTGACCAATACGGCGTTCAACGGCTGTGGTAACTGTCTGTGAGCGTTTGCAAACCTACAACGGCTCAAAGGCGAGAGCCGAAAAATTTCGCGAAGAACTGGGGTGGCGACTCCAGGCTCGCATCGATGACCAGGTTCGCCAGTGGAAGCTGAGCCCGATGGCCACTCCCTCGCGCGAGTGCTGGCACGACTACTCCCGCGCCCGGGACAAGATGTTCAAGACCACCGACGTCGACTTCGCGACCTGGTACATCCTGTGCATGGACAACAAGAAACGGGCCCGGCTCAATTGCATCGCGCATCTCTTGGGCCAGATTCCGTACAAGAAGGTGCCACGGAAGAA
>CAZGMU010000314.1:4054-5966 GCA_964526975.1 uncultured Planctomycetaceae bacterium | reverse complement strand
AGCAATAACCAACTCCGTGGCGTGCGGCTCGTCGACTTCCTCAGCTACCGCCAGATCGGACATTTCATGCGTGTACGGTAGTATATGTAGTGGCCATTTACTAGCCCCCAGTTTTGGAAAAAGTTGCGAGGAGTTAGGAGCGAGGGGCGAGAGGAGACAGAGGGGAGGGTGGGAGAGGGGGAGGTAGTTGGGGCGAACAACCTCGAGCTTACGGTATGTAACCGCGTTGCGGTAAAGAGGGCGATGGCGTTCGCTGCTTAACGGGTCGATGGGGTTGGCCCGTCGGGCCAACGGTCGGTTTGGCGTTTTCTCTCACGCAATTTATACTGTGGGCAATCTGCTCATTCGAGCGAGCAACAGAGCCTTGGTGTTAACGACTATGCCAACTCCATGGTGGAAAATCGAGCGGCGTCCAAAGAGTGTGGAATATCGCGGGATTGCGTGTGTCTATTTGATTTTCGCAGTTGGGTTTACCGTGCAGTGTGCGAGTCTGAATGTTCCACCGTATTCAAGGTTGGCTGCGGCAGGATGGTGGTTTGCAACGATCCTCTTCTTATGGCGAAGTCGGCGCGAAGCCATGAAAGAAAAATCGTAGGCCTAATGGGAGAATGCCTAGGATAAAAGCGCGCCGTCGAACCTTGGCAGCGTACCATGCCACGTTCTCGAAGTTGAAGAGAAGAGAATGATCCGCCTAGAGCAAATTACCTTTTTTGCGTGCTCGTTGGGCACGAGTTGGTTGGAGATTCGGCCTGGCGGCCGACGCTAATCTTTGGTGTTGAAATAGAAACGGGGCACCTGGGTGGTGCGCGCTGGGCATTTTCCCAGGCACCCCGGGGTTCTGGCTTTATAAAAAGGCTAGCCGATGGCATCGCTGCCGGTTTCGCCGGTGCGGATGCGGACGACGTCGTCGAGGCTGGAGACGAAGATCTTGCCGTCGCCGATCTGGCCGGTTTGGGCGGCCTTGACGATGATCCCCAGTGCGGTTTGCACCTTGCTTTCGTCGACGACGACTTCGACCTTCACTTTGGGGACGAAATCGACGCGGTATTCGGTGCCACGGTACATTTCGGTGTGGCCCTTTTGCCGGCCAAAGCCGCGGACCTCGCTGATGGTCATGCCGGTGATGCCCTTTTCGACGAGGGCGTTCTTGACTTCCTCGAGCTTGAAGTGGCGGATGATGGCTTCGATTTTTTTCATCTACGTGACTCCGATGGTATGCGTATTTGTATTGGTTGGAAGAAGAACCACGGAGACACAGAGGACACAGAGAGGAAATTGAAAATTGCAAATTAAAAAATGCAAATTTCAGAGTTGGTGATTCGGCAATTTATAATTTGCAATGATTATTTTGCAATTTGCAATTGCTTTCTTCCTGCTATGTTCTCTGTATCTCCGTGGTGAATCAATTACGTCTTACTTACTAACTAAATAGTAATCTCGCGATTACACAAAGATATAGCCTTCTTCCTCGTGTTGCGAAACGTCGAGGCCGAGGGTTTCTTCTTGTGGCGAGACTCGGAGTCCGACGACGGCGTCGACGACCTTCAAGATGATGAAGGTAACGACGATGCTGAAGATCCAGGTGACGACGACGGCGGCGATCTGGCCGCCGAGGATGCCGCCGCCTTCGATCAGCCCGAGCGGTTTGCCCTCAGCCATGTCGGAGCAAGCGCGGGTGGCGAAGACGCCGGTGAGGATGGCGCCGAGGGTGCCGCCGACGCCGTGAACGCCGAAGGCGTCGAGGGAGTCGTCATAGCCGAACGAGGCTTTGACCTTGCTGCAGGCGATGGCACAGACGACGCCAGCGACAGCGCCCATGATAAGAGCGGGCATGAGGTTGACGAAGCCGGCGGCCGGCGTGATGCAGACCAAGCCGGCGACGAGGCCTGAGGCCGTACCGAGCACGGTCGGT
>CAZGMU010000314.1:0-4044 GCA_964526975.1 uncultured Planctomycetaceae bacterium | reverse complement strand
TGCCGCGGGTGATCCAATCGTAGCCGGCCCAGGCGAGGGCCCCGGCGGCGGCGGCGAAGTGGGTGGCGGCGAAGGCGCTCGAGGTGAGCGTGTCGGACGCGAGTTGGCTACCGGCGTTGAAGCCGAACCAACCGACCCACAGCATAGCAGCGCCGAGGGCGGTGTAGGTCAGGTTGTGTGGCCGCATGTCTTCCTGGCCGAAGCCGAGACGCTTGCCGATCACGAGCGCGCAGATGAGGGCGGACACGCCGGAGCTGATGTGAACAACGGTGCCGCCGGCGAAATCGAGCGCGCCGCCCATTAGTGCTCCATCGACGCCGAACGCGAGCATGCCGCCGCCCCAGACCCAATGGCACAGCGGGCAGTAGACGATCGTGCCCCAGAGGATCGAGAACAACACCATCGCGCTGAACTTCATGCGCTCGGCAAACGCACCGCAGATGAGGCCCGGGGTGATGATGAAGAACATGCCTTGAAAGAGCATGTGCGTGGCACGGGGGATCGCGCCGGCCAGCGGCGGATCGACCGGTGCATTGGCCGCTTCATCCCATGTGCGGGCGACGCCTTTCATGAAGAGGAAGTCGCCGTTGCCGATGTAGGGCTTGAGCGAGGCATTGGCCGGCTCGCCGAAGGCGAGCGAGTAGCCGTAGAGCGACCAGAGCACGGTCATGAGGCCCATGAGGAAGAGGCACTGCATCATGACGCTGAGCACATTTTTCTTACGCACGAGGCCGCCGTAGAACATGGCGAGGCCCGGAGCGGTCATGAAGAGCACGAGGGCGCAACTGGTGAGCATCCAGGCGTTGTGGCCAGCGAGTGCTGCGTCGCCGACTTTTTTGTCGACTGCTTCGAGAGTCAGGGCTTCTGGGGCAGCGGATGGCGCCGCGGCGTCGGCGGCGGGGGCGGCAGCCGGTGGGGCTGCGGCCGGGGCGGCCGGTGGTTCTTGCGCGAACGATAGTGAGCCGCAGAGGGCCACCAGCAGGCTTGCCACTCCGCCAAGCGGCAGCCGAAACGAGGTCACAGGATGTTGCATTGCACGTATCTCCCAGTCCAGAAGGAAAGAAAAAGTCTGCGTCGAACCACGCAACAGGCAGAAGAAGGCAACCTGCAGCGCGATCCTCGGCGCGTTCTGCGTCAAGTAACGCGGGCGAAAACAAAACCAAACGACGAACACAGCCAACGCATACGCTTTGCGCACGCGCGGACCATGTTGCCGATTTGAAAACTTGAAACGAACTAGTGATCGCCCAGGCACAACGGAAAGCCGCTGAGAAAAGGACGACCGGATCAACCCAGACGAGCCGAGGTTAGGAGCCGCGACTCTCATCCGAAGCAAGGCGCACAATTTGCTTCACTTCGTCGCGGGCCGACTACGCAAATGGCGTGCGCAATGCGGCGAAATGCCGAAAAATGTGATTTCTCTCGGGAATTAGCACGCTTTTCAAAGTTTGGGGCTAGCCGCAGACTGAGTAAGACGCAGGCACGTAGCTAGTAGCTCTGCTTAAGATTTGGGCGAGATGGCGAGTGATGGAATGCCGCGAGGCAGGGTATGCGCCAGTGCGAGGAGATCGCAGAGGGGCTCGCCCTGTGGCATCCCTTCCCCTCATCTTTGGGCTTCTTAAAGCAATACCTATTACCTGAGGGTGTCCGGGAATTCCGGGTGGCACGCCCTGAGTCTTCGAAGGGCGTGGAACTGTACAGTTTGGCAAACCACGCCCTTCCCAAAGCATCAGGGCGTGCCACCCTACATTTGAATTGCCGGACGGCCTCACCTATCTCAATAGCCGGCGAGCCAAGCTTGGCGGAATCGGCTTTGTTGGAATCGTTTGTGCCGCTCGCTATACTGCTGGGCATGGGTTCGCAGTAGGGATAAAGCGATGAAGAGGGCGGCGATGCGATTGGTTAGTTCGAGTTGGAGTCTGCTGTTAGCTGGTATCTGTGTGGTGCTGTTCGTCCGATTGGCGCCAGCAGCGGTCTATCGAATCGAGCCGGACGACTTCGCCGAGAACACCGTGCTGAACGACATCAGTGCGTTGGTCGATCTGCGAATTTTCGACGGGATTATTTACACGAGCTTTCCGAACGATTTCGGAATTCAGCCCGATCCCACGATCATTCCGGTTACAGCCAACGAGAACCCCGATATCTTCGGCGGCTATTTTACGTCGACCGGCACCAAGACTTTCGGGCATGCCGGCATCGAGTTCTTTCCCGAGTCGCGGCAGTTGGGAATGAGGTTTCTCACCACGACCAGCCAAGTCACGATCGATTTCATCGGCACCAACGCGTTGGCAGAGGAAATCGGAGTTTTGCAGGTCTATACCCGAGCGGGCGTACTGCTCGAAACGTATACCGCTCCGCCCGTGTTGGCGCATCAAGTGGCGACGCTGAGCATCACGCGTCCCTTGGGCGACATCGGTTACGCGCGAGCTTTTTCCAGCTCGGCCGGCGATCCATTCGGCACGCTCGACAACTTACGATTCGTTACTGCACTAACTGGCGACTACAACATGAACTCGGTAGTCGACGCGGGCGACTACGTCGTGTGGCGCAAAGGACTGAGCGCGACGTTTATGCAGAACCACTATACGCAATGGCGGCAAATGTTTGGCACGACCAGCGGCGCTGGAACTGGTTGGGGGACTCCGAACGCTATTCCGGAACCGGCGACCGCGGCGCTGCTGCTCGTGTCGATGATCGTTGCGACAATCGCGTCGGTGAGACCCACGCGGCAGGACCGGACCGCGTGGCGGTCCGGCTAAGTGGGCGATCTTCTCGCAAGGACTAATCCAGCCAGTCTTGTTCTTTCAGCCGGGCGGGGACGTATTCTTCGGTGACGTAGCTGATGTCGATTGTCATCAAGCCTTCGACTTCCACCTTGAAGTCATTTTTCAGCATTTTTTCGATTTCCCGTTGCCAATCCCGCTTTTTCTCGAACCACGGGTATTTTGCGATCTGCTTGGCGCGTTTGCGATCGTTGTCGTTCAGGCCAATCAGGGCTGCATCGGGGAGCTTGCAGCGTTCGACGTCGATACTGCGGAGGCCGAGGTACTTGGCATCGGGGATGGCCATACGCTGCGACTCGAATGCGAGATTGATCGAGCCCTGCTTGATCACACTGTAGATGTAGTATCCCCAAGGGTCGTTATCGAGCACGCAGTACACGGGCAAGCCTAACTCCGTGTGAAGGCGATGCAGAAGTCGTCGAACGCCGCGCGGAGGCTGTCCGCCGCCGTGCGTCAACAAACAATTGTGCTTTTCCCAGAAGCGATCTTCGTTGAAGCGTTGCCAAACGGTGTCTTTTTCTACGTGCAGAATGAAATCGGCTTTGCACTTGCTCTTTTCGATCTGAACGACATTAGATTCCACGATCGACGGAATGCCATAACCACCGGAGCCCATTCGGGAGCAGTCAATCGTGTCGCCTTTGTCAATCAAGGTGATGGGGCCGACCATGTTGCCGGCGGCTTTCGCATACAGGTGAAGCTCTTCGCGAATGCTGCTGAGCAGGACTTCGAGATCCTCGATGACGGGATCACTTTCATCCTGGTTGTCAAACGTGTTTTCCGTCGAGCCCTCGATGCGATGCTTGAGCATGTAGTACATACCTCGCAAGCTCGTCGTCTTGCCAGAGGTGAGCAGCTTCTTGCAGCCGCTCGCGACGAGCATCGTGCGCATGTAGGCCTTGGCCTGGGAGAGATCGAAGAGCTGCCGCCGGTTTTTGGCGTTGCCCATTTCGAGGATGCGTTTGCGCGGTGAGTAGTGGACGTTGGCCAGCGTCCGTGAGGGGATTTCGACGTAGGGGTCTTTGCGGCTCTTGGCGGCGGAGACGACTTTGTCGGCCAGGCCGACGAGGGAGTCGTTGGTTTTCTTGTCGCGCGCGGTGAGTTTGACGGGGGCGGCCTTCTTCGTGGCGGTGTCGGTGGTGGGTTTCTTTTTGGCCATGCGGGTCTTTCGGGTTTAGCTCAGAGTTGTCTCACGCAGGGGCGCGGAGACGCAGAGGAAGAGAAGAGGAACACTAATCGGCGCTAATATTCGCTCATA
>CAZGMU010000313.1:0-5985 GCA_964526975.1 uncultured Planctomycetaceae bacterium | reverse complement strand
AAAAATCACAAAAAGGTTTTTGTGATTTTTCGCGCTTTTCGTGGCGACGCTTGAACGAGAGTCCCTATATAGGTAGCCAAATTTATGAGGTTGTTTTCGATGCGGATGCTTTTGATTTTGATCGTGGGGCTGCTGGCTGGGCTGACTGCGGCCTGCGCGGACGATGTTCGCCCCAATATTATCTTCGTTCTGGCCGATGATCTGGGGTCCGGCGACATTGGCTGCTACGGCGGGAAGCTGGTTGCCACGCCGAACATTGATCGACTGGCTCAGGAAGGAACGAAGTTTGATCAATACTATGTTGCGTCGCCCGTTTGCTCGCCCTCACGATGTTCGCTGATCACTGGACAGTTTCCCGCTCGCTGGCGAATCACGAGCTATCTGGCGCAAAAGAGCCGGAATCTTGGCGCCGAGATGGCCGACTTCCTTGATCCGCAAGCGCCTTCGCTGCCACGGGCGTTGAAGGAGGCCGGTTATCGAACCGCGCACATCGGCAAGTGGCACTTGGGAGGCGGGCGGGACGTGACCGACGCGCCAAAGTTTGCCGCTTACGGTTACGACGAGCATGTCAGCACATACGAAAGCCCCGAGCCCGATCCTGACATTACGTCGGCCGATTGGATTTGGTCTCGTAATGACAAAATAAAGCGCTGGCAGCGCACCGAATACTTCGTCGGTAAGACGCTCGACTTTCTCCGCCGCAATCCGGAGAGGGCCTGCTTCGTGAATCTCTGGCTGGATGATGTTCACTCGCCGTGGATTCCCAACGCGGCTGCTCAAAAAGAAAAGCAGCCCAACGTGGCGAAGAACCTCAAGCCGGTCATCGCGGAAATGGACAAACAAGTTGGCCGATTGATGGCAGGCCTGAAGGAGCTGGGAATCGACGATCACACGCTCGTGATTTTTACGAGCGATAACGGTCCCTACCCTCATCTGGAAGGTCGCACCGGCGAGCTACGTGGCTGCAAGTTCAGCCTGTACGAAGGAGGAGTGCGGCTACCTTTCCTTGTGCGTTGGCCAGGGATAGTCCCGTCGGGCAAGACGGACAAAGAGACAATCCTGTCCAGCATCGATATGTTTCCCACGCTCTGCCAAATCGCGGGCGCAAAACCGGCAAGCGTCGCACTGGATGGCATCGACCGCTCCGCCGCATTACGCGGCACGCCATCTGCATCACGAGATCGACCATTGATGTGGGAATATGGACGCAACCCCAAGTTTTTCGGTTACCCCAAAGGCCCCGACGACCGCTCGCCCAACCTCGCCATCCGCGAAGGTCATTGGAAGTTGCTCGTTAATGCCGATGGTCAAGGAGCGGAACTTTACGATGTGTCGCAAGACCCAGGCGAGAAGAACGATGTGGCGGCCCAACACCCGGCAGAAGCAACCCGTTTGCAAACCGCGGTGCTGGATTGGCGGCGCTCGTTGCCATAAAGGAAATCCGCCGCGCTTTATTGAAAGCTGCGCGGCAGTTGAACCGGCGAAAAGCTGTTGGCTATCGGCTGTCAGCTATCGGCCAAAGAACAATGGGTCCAATCGTTGCAGTCTTCAATAGGAAGCGTTAGGAGAAGCATCCAATGATCAACGCTCTCGATCATCGTCAGCCCGATTATCCGGTGGAAGAACTGTTTGTCGCCCGCTGGTCACCGCGAGCGATGACGGGTGCGCCGCTATCGGAAGGTGAAATTTACACGTTGTTCGAAGCAGCGCGTTGGGCGCCTTCCAGCTACAACGAGCAAGAGTGGCGATTTCTGTATGCCCGCCGCGATACGCCGCAATGGAATATGTTCTTCGATCTATTGGTTGAGGGAAACCAGGCCTGGTGCCGCAATGCGGGAATGCTTGTCGTGATCCTGGCCCATAAGGTATTCAGTCGAAACGGCAAACCGAACCCGGTGCATCTGTTCGATACGGGCGCCGCGTTCGAGAATATTGCGCTGCAAGGAGCGGCCATGGGGCTCGTCATTCATGGGATGCAGGGCTTCGATTTCGCCCAAGCCCATTCGGTGCTGAAGGTACCGGAGGACTATGCCGTAGCGGCGATGTTCGCGGCTGGCCGCCCGGCCAAGGCAGACACATTGCCAGAGGGGCTACGTGAGCGGGAAAAGCCGACGGGCAGGAAACCGGTCGGAGAAATCATTTGCGAGGGGGCATTTGGGTTTGCGTAGGGCGGAAGGAAGCTTGTTGTGGTTGGGAGTTGTGTTTGCTGGTGCTGGGCGACGTGGCCGCTAAAAGCGGGTGCCTGTGGCCGATGGATGGTAATTTTAGGGGTATTTCCGCCTTTTCCGGCGCTCGGACGGCCCAAATTTACTTGGACTTCGGCCAGCACCTAACTATGCTAAATGATGGAGATTTGCACCCGCACTCCCATTCCAGGCTTTCCTCCGGTAGCGACGATGAAACGAAATTGTTGGTTCTACGCGTTTGGCTTGTTGATAACTTCGCTAGGACAACTAGCGCAACCTGGTTTCGCCGCGGATAGCTCCGCGAAGGCAACAAGTAAAGCAACCGCCCAAGCACCCGGCGCTCCGGTTGATATCTTCGATGCAGTCGACGCCGGGCAAGTCGACGCGAAATTTGTTGCCTTGAACTCTCACGAAGCGAAGCTGATCATCACGAACAACACCGATCAGCCAGTAAAGCTAAAGCTGCCCGCAGCTTTCGCCGGAGTGCCGGTTGCGGCGCAGTTCGGTGGTGGCGGTGTCGGCGGCGGTGGCCGAGGCGGCGGCGGTCGCTCGAGTGGCGGCGGCGGCATGGGTGGTGGTCAGCAAAGCGTTGGCGGCGGCATGGGCGGCGGAATGATGGGCGGTGGAATGATGGGCGGTGGCGGCGGTATGTTCAGCGTGCCACCAGAAAAGACCGCGAAGATCGACCTGCCGATCGTTTGCCTCGATCACGGCTTGCGCGACCCTTCTTCCTCGGCGCCTTACAAGATGGTGCGGGCCGAGGAGTTTCTCGATCGGCCGGCTGTCGTTGAACTGCTAAAAGCATTTGGCCGTGGCGAATTGAAACATAGCGCGGTTCAAGCGGCAACGTGGCATCTTAACAACGACCTTAGCTGGGCCGAGCTTGCCGCGAAGAAACAAGGCACGAAACGGAGCTTCAGTCGTCCGCCGTATTTCTCTCAAGAAGAGATTCGCGCGGGCATGACCTACGCCACCGAGGCTCAGCGGCTTGCCGTAGCCAATGCCGACGAGTATCGCCGCATCAAGAAAGAGCTAGCCGAGAAGGAAGCCAAGCTCGAAAGCAGCGAGGCGCGGAGCACGACAGATACCGAGGCAAAAGAGCCGGAGAAGACGGAAGCCGTTGAAGAGAAACAGGCAGGCGCCGCCGAGGACACAGAAGCTGCAAAACCAGCCGCTGATAAGCAAAGCTAGAACAAGCTACTTAAATGCGTATTCAATTAGCTGGTGAGCTATGCTCACCGGAGCCCGGACCGCGTGGCGGTCCGGCTATTTAGCGGTGAGTACGTAAAAAGTAATTTGCCGTAGAACATCGTGGAAGGGTCTTCAGTCCGTCACGCAATAGCTTGGTCCTAGCTTCCGAAGAGAAGAGCATCTACTGGCTTCGGGCTACGACAGTACCTTCTAAACACGGACCAAAGTCCGTGCTACGGCGTTCGCCCTACGCGGCTTTTAGTTCTTGCAGCTCCAAGTCGCGAATCGTAGCCAGGAGGCGACGAATCTCTGCCTGGTAATCGGTGCGTTCGACGTGCCAACGCGACTCCATTTGTTCGTAGGCAAGCTGTTGCCGGTCGAGCTCTTGCTCGCGGGCCACGAGCCGTGCCGCCTGCCCTTCGATATCGATGTGACGCCGCTCGGCCCAGGCGCTCAACTCGCCCCGCTTCGCTTCGAGCGATTCGACTTGTTTGGTTAAGTCGCGGCGCACCGTTTCGAGTTGCGTCGAGCGTTCGTTCAACTCGTCAAGCGTCTCCCGGTAGTGATCGGCGATTTTGGCCCGAACTTGTGCAATCGAGCGGGTCAAGCTCGCCGGCGCAAGCGCGCCAGAAAGCTGCGCCCAGGTTTCCTCGGTGGCGAGGCGCATTTCCAAAACTTCGCGCTGGGTCATCCTTAGCTCGGTTTGCAGTTGAGCCAGTGCGTTTTCGCGGGCGTCTAGTTCGGTCTCGCGTTGCTCCAGCTCTTGCACACGATGCTGCTGCTCGGCCTGCGCGAGTTGCTGTTGAGCGCCAATCGCACGGCGTTCGCGCACCAGTTGTTCTTCAAGTTGGCGTTTCTGATTGGCCAAATCGCGGTACTGATCGGCGAGCTCGGATTTCTCTTGTGTAAGCTGCGACTCGGCTTCGTCGAGATAGCGTCGACGTGCCGAAAACTTGCGGACCTCTTCCTGCAACTGCTGCATCTTTTCTTCTGTCACGCCCAACCGCTCGTACCGTGCGATGGCGGTCTCGATTTCTTGCTGGCGGTAAGTAAGCTGGCGCTCGGCGGATTCGAGCTCCGCTTCGCGACTCGCAAGCTCGGCCAGCCCCTTGCGCAGCTCGGCGCGGCTGATTTCGAGCTCACCCGCTCGCTGCCGCAGCGCGTCGGTTTGCTTCTCCAATTCGGCGCTTTGCGATTGCAATCGCGCGCCCCAATCGGCGATCTTGGCTTCGGATTTCTCAATCTCGGTAAGTCGCTCCTCGGCTCGGGCCTTGTCGGCAATGAATTCCTCGATATCATGATAAAGCTGGGCCTGCCGGGCATCGATCTCCCGATGTCGGGCCTCGATGGCGGTTTCGCGCGCTTGCAGCTTGTCGTTTCGCTCATCCCACGCGGCCCGATCTTCGTCGAGCCCTTCGAGCCGCTCTTGCAGGCTGTTTTCGCGGTCTTCCAACTCGGCTTCGCGGACGAGCAAGCGGTTTTCCCGTTCGGCAAGCGCCTCTTCGCGCACCTGCGTCAGCTCGCTCGCGCGCACTTCGGCGATGGCTTCTTTTTCGAGCAGCTCCTGCTCGCGCCGAGCGACTGCTTCAGCTCGCTCTTCAAGCTCTTGCTGACGCTCGGTCAGCCATTGCCGCGCGTTCTGCCACTTGGCCTCCAGGTCGGCCTCCTGGGCAACCAGGGCGTTACGCCGGCGGTCCAATTCGCCTTGCTCGGATTGCAATCGATCAGCAAGCTGGGCCGCGTGCTCGCGCAACTGGTCCAACGAATGCTCCACGCGGCTGCCCACCGCGTTTGCTTCCTGCACTTCCGCCTCAACCGCGACGCCGACGAGTTGCGGCGCTCCGTAATCCGCCGCTCGATTGGCGGCGCTACCGCGAATGATTTCATGCGGCTGATCGATGCGAATTTCGCCCTTGGAGAAGCTCGTGATTTCCCGGGAAGGTTGCGATTGATTCGACATGGGCGTTCCACTTGGCAAGGTGCGGGTTGCTAGCTGCCCGCACACTCTCGATGATCGGCAAAAACGTACTAGACTCCCATCGGCAGCGCAGGCGGTAAACTCCATCACAAATGCTCCAGATCGCCAACGAGTGAGAAGCTCGCGAAGATCAGGCAACAGGGGGAAGCGCGTGGACGCTGCCGGTGCTGGCAGTGCTACGTAGCGCGAAGCAAGCGTGTCGGAGGATGAGCGCAGTAAAACACGCGGCACAACCTTTGTTGCGCCGCGTGTTTTTTGGATGGGATGTGTTGAGTGGGAGGGCGCCGGATTGGTGGAGATTCGGTCTGGCGACCGACGCCAAACAGCCGGACGCCACATCACCAAGTGCTGAATTACACGACGCTGGCGTCGATCGCCTGCTGCAAGCGCGACTTTGGCTGGACGCCGACGAACCGGTCGACGACTTCGCCGTTTTTGAAAATCATCAACGTGGGAATGCTGCTTACGCCGTAGCTTTGGGCGGCATGCGGGGCGTTGTCGACATTCAGTTTGCCGATTTTGATGGTGCCTTGATTTTCGCCAGCGAGCTGCTCAATGAGAGGGGCGATCTGACGGCATGGGCCGCACCAAGGAGCCCAAAAGTCCACCATTACGGGCACATTGGACTGC
>CAZGMU010000312.1:5360-6010 GCA_964526975.1 uncultured Planctomycetaceae bacterium | reverse complement strand
GTCGCCGACGACTTAGTTCTCAAACTATCGGCCGACGCAGCAGCGGTACTGCGAGAATTTGAAGCAGAGATCGAAACCATGTTGGACGATGGTGGCGACATGGAGATCATGCGCGATTGGGGCGCGAAGCTGGCTGGCGCAACTGTGCGACTAGCGGCCGTACTCCACTGCGTCGAATACGGTCCGACGGGATGCGTCGAAGTGGCAATGATCAGGGCGGCAATCGAGATCGCTCGGTATCTTGTGCCGCACGCCGAGGCTGTGCTCGATCTAATGCAAGCCAAGGAAGACTCGACCAACGACGATGCCCAGTACGTGCTGCGGTGGATCAAACGCCACCAGAAAAAGCAGTTCACCAAGAGCGAAGCCCAGCACCACGGCAAGCGGCGATTCCCGAAGGCGGACGCGATCGTCAAGCCGTTGGAAGAGTTGGTGAAGCGGGGATACATCCGCCAAAAGCCGTCAGTACCGGCTGGCCCAGGCCGTCCGCCTTCGCCAGCCTACGAGGTGAATCCCGTCGTATTCGCCGATTTGAAACCGGAAAAGCGCTCCCAATATTCCCGAAATTCGGGCGAATCGAGCGACAACGGCAATTCTGGGAATAGCGGGAGCGCTTCGTCACAGCCTGAGACCACGGACCGCGAGCAGGT
>CAZGMU010000312.1:3496-5350 GCA_964526975.1 uncultured Planctomycetaceae bacterium | reverse complement strand
GAGCAACGCCGCTACCACACTTCCCGGACTGCTAATGGAATGCGATGCGCACGGGGTCCGGTTGTTCCCAGGAAAAGCCGGTAGCCTTACCATCGACGCTCCACGCGGTGCCCTGTCACCGGACCTGCTGGATCAGCTCAAAGCGCGCAAGGCCGAAGTACTAGCATTGCTGTTGCGGGCAGACGAGTTCAACGCCGACGGTACTCCCGATGCCGAGCCGGCGCCGTTCATCGAACAGGGCGTGAACCCGAATGCCGTGTGCCGCTGCGGTTCGACTAAATGGCGTGATGTGCCGATCCATGATGGCCAGTCCGTCCGCCGAGATTGCGGCCGTTGGTACGGAAAGAATGCTGGACATAAAGGCCAGTAGTCGATAGGATGATTCGCATGGCAGAAAAACGCATCAAGAAATTGACCGACCAATTAAGGCAGGCAATCGACGATTGCGGCCTGACACGATACGAAATCGCCAAGCAAACCGGCATCGATGAAAGCGCCTTAGCGAAGTTCTACAACGGGCATCGCGGCCTTTCGATGGAAGCCTTGAACGCGCTTGGTGAACACCTTGAACTGAAGATCATTCTGGGCAAGAAGCCCACGAAGAAAGGCAAGTGAACGATGGCCAGCATTTCACGCGATAAAAATGGCAATCGGAGAATTCTGTTCGTTGCCCCGGACGGCCGACGGCCGACGATCCGGCTGGGCAAGGTGTCTTTGCGCATTGCCGAGGACATTAAGATGAAGGTTCAACAATTGGCCGATGCACTCCACTACAGCCAGACGATTGAAGGCAAATTGGCCGAGTGGGTGGCGGATTTGGAACCGCCACTGGCGAAGAAACTGGCCCGCGTCGGTTTGATTCCAAACCCGGAAGTCAAGCTTTCGGCAAAACTGGGAACATTCGTTGATAACTACATTTCCAAGCAATCCGATAAGAAACGGTCAACGATCATTTGCCTAACACAATGCCGTAATGACCTTGTCGCCTACTTTGGGGCCGACAAGCCGTTAGCCGACGTGACCGAAGGCGACGCCGAAGATTGGCGGCATTGGCTGCGGCAAAAGCGGATTTCGCATCCCGGGCGCAAGAAATCGCCAACAGCACGGGCGAGCCAAGCATCAAAGCGGGACCGCGATAAGCCGAAACAAGAGCCGAAACGGCTGCAAGAGAACACGATCCGGCGGCGCTGTGGGCGCGCTCGGCAACTGTTTCAAGCGGCTGTGCGCCATCGGCTGATTGTTCGCAATCCGTTTGCCGAGTTGAAGGGCGTAAGTGTGCTGGCTAACAAGAGCCGCGATTACTTTGTCACCCGTGACGAAGCCGACACCGTTTTGAACGCCTGTCCCGACTCGCAATGGAAGTTGCTATTTGCTCTGAGCCGCTACGGTGGCCTACGCTGCCCGTCGGAACACTTAGCGCTAACTTGGGGTGACGTGGACTTTGACGCGGGCAGAGTTGTTGTACGTTCGCCTAAGACAGAGCACCACGAAGGGAAAGAGCATCGCGTGATACCACTATTCCCCGAATTGCGGCCGTATCTCGAAGCAGCACGCGACGAATTGTTAAACGATCCCGACTTTGACCCGAAGGCAACGCCAATGAGCAAGTTGCCGGTCATCACTCGATACCGCGACGTAAACGCGAACCTGCGGACGCAACTGCTGCGGATCATTGCGGCAGCAAGTCTAACGCCGTGGCCAAAGCTGTTTCAGAATTTACGGGCAAGCCGAGCGACCGAACTAGCTAAGGAACATCCGGGCCACGTCGCGGCCGCGTGGCTTGGCCACAGCACCGAAGTTGCTCAACGGCACTACTGGCAAGTGACCGACGCCGACTTTGAGAAAGCGGTCAAA
>CAZGMU010000312.1:0-3486 GCA_964526975.1 uncultured Planctomycetaceae bacterium | reverse complement strand
GCGCCAAGTGCTGAAGACGCACGCCAAGATTGACGTGCCCGACGCCGACTTTGAGCGCGCCACTATCGGCAAACAGCCGTCCGACGAAGAAACGGCGCATAAAGCGGCGCAGCAGGCGCACGCTTTGACGCGCAACGAGTCGCAAGCGACTGAGGCCGCATGTAAGAAACCCCTAGGTCTGCCCGTGTCTGCAACATCCTGCGACATGGTGCATATCTGTACAGTGGCCGAGGCGGGAGTCGAACTATCGCACGATTCGTCGGGAAATTCAACTATCGCCAACCAAAGCGGCGCAGAATCCGGCGCACTCGACGCACAAAATCGCCTGTGTGACGCCGATCTGGCCGAGGTCGTCCAGACATGGCCGTCGCTACCTAAGGCGCTAAGGGCGGGCATCCTGGCGATGGTGCGGGCGGCCCGCGGCGTCGACTGACCCTGCGCCCAGCGCTCCCACAATTCCCCCAATAGGTACTTGGAGATGTAGATCGAATGGCGAGGCGTGCGGGAACAGCCGCCATCGTAGGCACAGTTTGTTTTGCGTGTCCGATCGCGCAATGCTCGCCGCATCTCGCACGTATTCGCGTTGGCTGGCATTTGGTACGCTTGGCCGAATGTCCGTACATCTGGCTGGCGAAACTAACTCGTGAATTCAATCAATCGTGCTGCCATCGTGGTCCGCCCCAAGGCGCCGTTCTTTGAATGGGCTCGTTCGCTCGAAGGCGGATTGCCGGAGACCACTGAACCGTGGACGTCGGTCTATCTCGTCGATGCTGGCGAGACCGAAGAGCCGAGTCGCATCCTGCGACGATGTTTCGCTTCTATCTTCGAGGAGCAACTGAACGGCTGGCATTGCGACATGGACGACTGGCCACAGCCGCGAACGGCGGCCATGTTCCGTGAATGGTTCGAAGTCGAGGTCGTGGACCTGGTCTTTGATCTTAACGACGGACCGATCGAGCATGACGAATAGGGCAACATATGCCGCGGGGCCCCACGACCAGGAAATCTTAACCACGCCCCCGGCCCTTCTGCGGCCCAGGTACCTGAGTTATCTCGCGCGCCGCGACCCAGAAAGTGAATCTTACCTATTAAACGCGGCATAGCGCCTGACGAATCGATCCGGGACGCCTCATAAGAGCGGTACCGACAAATGTCACGCCCACCTTTGTCGTGTCGAATTTCATGTCGACAGTTCGAAAACAGCATCACCGGCAAGTAGTGCTTCGACTGTCCAAGCCATCATCCACATGATGTTTTCGGGCGGCTTCGTGGTCGTCTGCCCTGTGACTTTGATGTAGCCGTGCTCCGGATACTTCTCGGCCATCGTGTGCTCTCGCATCCATTTCCACGATTTGGCAATCTTCGGATGGTATTCCTGCTTCACGGTGTCAGGAATCAGATCCATTTCCAAGAGCTTGCAGTACAGGAGAATTGCCGCCGCCGTCTGCCCAACCCATTTATCGTCGCGGCCAAACATTCCGTGCGCGCCATCGTCGAACTGGCACTTGTCCACACACCAGCGAAATGCGCTGATGCAGCGATCGTCGATCTGTTTTTGCAACGCCGCGTCGTCAACCAATTTGCGAAGCTCGAGTAAGAATTCGCCGACGACCAAACACGACCAACCCCAACCCACCTTGTCGTACTGCTGGGCAGTAAAGTGCTCCGCGCCAGTGCCCGGCCAAGGGCCCACAAGCCAGGTCCCCAGTTCCGACGACCATACGCCTCGCGCCGAGCCAGCCTCGTGTTCGGTCAAGAAATACTTCGCTAAACCTTTGGCGTCGTTGAGCGCCTCTGGATTCTTCTGCGTTTTGTAAAGACCGACGAGGCCTGTTCCAACTTCGCCCAGATCACACGAGAACTGTGCGTCCTTAAACTTGCCGATTGCATACCCTACGCCGAAATAGCTATCGTCGCGCCGATGCCGCTGAAGCCAGTGGTAGATTGCGTCTGCTTTTAAGTCGAGCAAATCCTCACCGGGGTTGTTAGCCACAAACCATTCGTAACATGGTGAAAGCGACTTGCCATAGACCCACGCCGACGAATTTGTGTTGACCTTCTTCCCACGAATCATCGTCATGTTCGAAAGCGGCTTCGGCGGATTGTGAACGGTGCTCAATACGAAGATCGCGTAACGATCGGCGGCTTCTTTATAGATCGGCGCCCCCGTGGCTTTGTGAAGCTGGTACAGAGCGCGAACTTGCGGACCAATCCCCTGAACGACCGCGATGGTTGCCGTGCCTTTTGGGCTTCGATAGGGACACTTCACCGGATCGGTCGCTCCGTACGGCGATTGCCAGGCAACGAAGCGGTCGCCCATTCGCATCGCGTTCTGAATTGCCTGAGAATTTGGGTCGGCGCTGCTTGACTCCGCCACTAAAGCGGCAATCCCTGAATGAGCAAGGGCAGTCGCCGCGCCTGAGAACGCCGCCGTCGTGAGAAAATCTCGCCGGAGTAGTTTCATGTTATTTCTCATCATTTACTTTCGGGCCGTGAGAAATCGATTGCCGCACTTCAATTGACTCATCTCTGAATGTCTTTTCAATCTATCCGTCAGGCCGATCCGACCATGAACATAAATAGAATTCCCCCTATCTGCAGCGCGATACCAAATACCATGGCAACGACCGAGCGCTGCGGCGCGTCTCGCCACTCGCCTGTCAACCATCCCCAACATGCGTTACCTATCAGCAGCGACGAAACGTAGACGGGCCATCCGATCACCGGACCGAGCGACCCCATTTTGACCGCCCCGAAACCGTACCCAATTGTCGATACGATGAAGAGCACACCCATGGCAAGGCTTAGGAAAAAATTCCAGGCCGTGGCGGCGGACGAGTATTTGCTCCAAGTACGGTTCCTGCTTAGGAGGGCTATGCAGTACAAAATGCTAGGCAGCGATCCCGCGCCCACCGCAAGTCCCCAAACCGCGTTCGCGGCGTCGCGGTCGCTCGCGCCGCTAGTCATCGCAAGCTCAGTGATTGGTGCGCCCGCAGCGAGCGCGAAATTCAATAGCGGCGTTAGAATTCCGGCCAGGAAACACAGTGCCAACCCGCCGCCTTTCGGTTTCGCCAAACCGGTGCCATGGGTGCCGCGACGATCACGCAGGTGTCCGGCAATGGCGCAGAGCGTGACTCCAAGTAATAACAGCAAGTTGGCGGCGATCAGGCGGCCGCCATCGGCCGAAAAGAGCTTCTCGCGGTGATACATCGCCATTGGGATGATCGAACCGAGCGAGATTGAGCAGCCGAGAATCACCGCGTTCGCCACAGCCAGGCCGGCCGCGGCAACCGCCAGCCCCAACATCACTACGCTCACTCCCCAGCCCAAGCCGAACAGCGATACTTTGGCGATCGTTGCCGGGTCGGTCGATGCGTAAACCTTCCAAAGCCCCGGAACCGTTAGGCATGCCATCAGAAGGGGAAGCGTTAGATATGCGAAGCTGGCAAACACGAGCCATGAGTTTTCCCACTGCCATTTCCGAAC
>CAZGMU010000311.1:1611-6017 GCA_964526975.1 uncultured Planctomycetaceae bacterium | reverse complement strand
CGGGTGATGCGAGCGATTTGGCCATCGACGGCGTCGAACAACATGGCGAGCAGGATGAGCGCGCCGCTGAGCATAAGATTGTGCGTGGGGTCGTCGCTATCGATCAGTGCGCGAGCAGATGCTTTGAGCGCCTGGGGAGATTTGACGTCGATCTTGATACTCTCAGCAGGTCTAAAGTCGTCGGTGACGGGGCGCTCGATGCGCGAGAGGACCACGATCGCGAAGAATCCGCAAATCAGGTTGCCGAGCGTGAAGAGCGTCGGCAGGACGGCGACGGCGCGGATGGGTTTCATGGTTAAAGGGTCCAGCTTTCGAGCGCTAAGCCGCGAGCGGCTATTGCCAGCGGGCGACGATGTGGCTGCCGGCACGAATCGGGTCACCGGGTTTTACGAGGACGTCGGCCACGCCGGCGGGCAGGATCAGCTCGGTCCTCGAGCCCAGCTTGATCATACCAAAGATTTCCCCTCGTGTGACGGTCTGCCCTGTCTGGAGCGGGCAGACGATGCGGCGGGCCAGCAGGCCGGAAATTTGCCGCACGGCGAAGCGGCGGTGAGGGGTGTCCGTCTCCTCAAAGCCGATCCACATGAATTCGTTGCGCTCGGAACTGGCCGGGTTCATGGCATTGAGGAATTCGCCCGGCTTGTAATGGAGCTCGACGACGCGGGCGGCAAGCGGCGCGCGGTTGATGTGGACATTGAAGATCGAGAGAAAGATACCGACACGCACGGCGGGACCGCCAATGAAATCGTAGTGTGCTAGCGGTGTGATGTCGGTCACGGTGCCATCGGCCGGCGAGACGATGACGCCGGGATCGCTGGGAATTCTTCTGGACGGATTGCGAAAGAAACTGATCAGCCACAACAGGAACACAAGTGGCACGATTGCCAAGAAGTACCAGGGTTTGCACGTGAAAAGCAGCAGCGCTGCGATAGCCGCGACGAGCGGCAGGCCGAAGATCACGAGGTCGTACGCGGACCAACGGGCCAGCCACAGGCTTTCGAGTGCAGGAATGCCAGGAGAAGAATTGACTTGGCGATCGGTTGAGCTCATCTCTTATCGCCGCAGCAACACTCCGGCCCTTGTCTCTTGGCCTAGTGTAGCACAGGGCAGATGTCGAACCACTGGCGGCCTTGCTCGGCCATCCACTCGGTCGATTCTTCGGGGCCCCACAGGGCAGGTTCGTAAATATACAATTCGGGCTTGTCGCTCTTCTGCCACTCGTCGAGGATCGGGTCGCAGATCGACCAGGAGGCCTCGACTTCGTCGGCCCGGGCGAAGAGACTGGCGTCACCTTCGAGAGCATCGAGCAGTAATCGCTCGTAGGCCTCGGGGATCATGCCGCGGAACTCGCGCTGGTAGCGGAAGTCGAGAGCGGTTTGGCGGAGCTTCATGCCGGCATCAGGGACTTTCGTTTCGAATTCGAGTTGAATTCCCTCGGCGGGTTGCACCTGAATCACCAGTCGATTCGCTTCGGAAACGCCCTTGGGGCCGTCTTTGAAGAGCATGTGGGGCGGTTCGCGGAACTGGACGACGATCTGTGTTGTGCGGCACGACATCGCTTTGCCGCTGCGCAAGTAGAACGGCACGCCTTGCCAGCGCCAGTTGTCGATCCAAAGCTTGATGGCGGCAAACGTAGCCGTGTGGCTGCCGGGGCGGACGCCTTCGGCTGCTGCATAGCCGTCGTATTGGCCGCGGACGGTGTTAAGGTGGACGTCGTCAGGCGTCATCGGACGAATGGCTTGCAGGACCTTCACCTTTTCGTTGCGCACCGGGTCTGCTTCGTACCGGACCGGCGCTTCCATCGCCGTGATCATCAGTAGTTGCAGCAGATGATTCTGGAACATGTCGCGCACCACGCCGGCCGTGTCGTAGTAGCCGGCGCGGCGGCCGACGTCGACTTCCTCGGCCACGGTGATCTGCACGTGGTCGATGTAGTTGCGGTTCCAGATCGGCTCGAAGATCGTATTGGCAAAACGCAGCACGAGCAGGTTTTGGACGGTTTCTTTGCCGAGATAATGGTCGATGCGATAGACCTGGCGCTCGTTGAAGACGGCGTGGACGACTTTGTTGAGCTCTCGTGCAGAGGCCAGATCGGTGCCGAACGGCTTTTCGATGATGACGCGGCGTTTGCCGCCGTTTTCGTCGGCAAGGCCCGAGCGGCCAAGTTGCTCAACGGCGGGGCTGTAGAACTGCGGCGCGGTGGCCAGGTAGTAGACGCGCGTGCTGTTTTCGGAATTCTCAATTTGGTTGAGCAATTGTGCCAGTGTATTGAAATCTTCGATGTGGCCAATGTCGCCCGGGTGGTAGTAGATATATCGTGAGAAGCGGTCCCAGAGAGCCGCGTCAAAATCGTTGCCGACAAATCGCGCGACGGCTTTGGCTAAATCGTCACGCCAGTCTTCGTGTGTGAACGCTGTGCGCGAGAAGCCGACGATCCGAGTGTCTTTCGGCAGCCGGCCCTTGCGAAACAGGTTGTACAGAGCGGGGACGAGCTTGCGATGGGTGAGATCACCCGAGGCGCCGAAGATGACGATGGTATGGGGCATGTTAATAGCAGGGAGCGGGGAGCGGGGAGTGGATTAGGCTACTTGCGGGAGCAAGCATGAGCAATAAAGCGCCTAAGTTCTAGGTTGTAGTTGTGTTCGTTTTCTGGCTCCTCGCTCTCTGCTTCAAGCTCCCCGCTAGATCGTCATCGCGGTGAAGCCGCCATCGACGTAGATTGCTTCGCCGGTGATGAAGCTGCCGGCTACGGGCGAGAGCAGAAGCAACGTCGCGCCAATCAACTCGGGGGCATCGCCCAGGCGGCCCATTGGCGTGTGGCGGAGGATCGATTCGACGCGGGACTTGTCGAGGATTTTGCGATTTTGCTCGGCGGGGAAAAAGCCAGGGCAGAGGCAATTGACGCGGACACCGCTGGGAGCGAATTCGCGAGCGACGTTTTGCGTCAGATTCAAAACCGCCGCCTTTGATGCGGAGTAGATGAACACTCGCGACAGCGGACGATAACTCGTGACGCTGCCGATGTTGAGGATCGCCCCGCGGCCGGCGTCGACCATGTGCTTGCCGAAGATCTGGCAGCCAAGGTGCGTGGCATGCAGATTGGTGTTGAGGATTTTTTGGAAGTCCTCATCGGTGATTTCGAAATAGGGCGCGGGCGAGTTGACGCCGGCGCAATTCACGAGCGAATCAACGCGGCCATGTTCTCTGAGCACGGTGTCGAGCAACGACTTTACGGACGCGCGATCGCTGGCATCGACCTCGGCGAACGTGGCTTTGCCGCCGAGCTTTTCGATTTCAGCGACACGAGCCTTGCCGCGTTCTTCGCTACGGCCGGCGACGACGACCGTGGCCCCAGCTTGTGCCAAGCCGTTGCACAACTCGCCGCCGAGGACGCCGGTGCCGCCAATAACGACGGCCACCTGGCCGTCGAAGCTAAATAGTTTGTGGAGGTAATCAGTCATGGTAGTAGGTCTGCCGAGCCGAGGCGGACTTGTATGCGTGTTGAGGTGCCGCTCGGCTCGCGCAGATACGACACCGAGCCGAGACAACTCGGCTATTTAATGGTTCGTTCTCGAATCCAATCGGTGTGGAACGTGCCGGGCTTGTCGACACGCTCGTACGTATGGGCGCCGAAGTAATCGCGTTGGGCCTGCAGCAAGTTTGCCGGCAAGCGATCGCGGCGGTAGCCATCGTAGTAGGCCAACGCAGCAGAGAAGGCCGGCACCGGGATGCCTAGCTCCGCGGACGTTGCGACTACGTGCCGCCACGAAGCCTGTGCTTCATCGACTGCTTTGGCGAAGTAGGGGGCGAGTAGCAAGTTCTCAAGCTTCGGATCCTTGTCGAATGCTTCCTTGATGCGATCAAGGAACACGGCGCGAATGATGCAGCCGCCGCGCCACAGCATTGCGCAGTCGCCGTAGTTCAAGGGCCAGTTGTATTCAGCGGCCGCCGCTTGCAATTGCACGAAGCCTTGGGCGTAGCTGCAAATCTTCGATGCGTAGAGAGCGTGGCGAATCTGGTCGATGAATTTCTTTTTGTCGCCCGTGTACTTGGCCGACGGGCCCTTGAGCACCTTGCTCGCGCGAGTACGGCCATCCTTCATTGCCGACAGGCAGCGAGCGTAGACAGCCTCGGTCACCAGCGTGCTGGGCACGCCGTGGTCGAGCGCGAGTTGACTCATCCACTTGCCGGTGCCTTTGGCGCCGGCTTTGTCCATGATTTTGTCGACGAGGTAGCCGCCAGACTCTTTATCCTTGACGGTGAAAATGTCGCGCGTAATTTCGATGAGATAACTATCGAGTTCACCGCGGTTCCACTCGGCGAAGACGTCGTATAGCTCTTCGTTCGAGAGACCGAGGGCTTCCTTCATCATGAAGTAGGCTTCGCAGATGAGCTGCATGTCGCCG
>CAZGMU010000311.1:0-1601 GCA_964526975.1 uncultured Planctomycetaceae bacterium | reverse complement strand
CACGTAGTGGCCGGCACCGCGCGGGCCGACCCACTCGCAGCAGGGGATATCGTTCTTCGGGCCGACTTTGGCCGAGATGGCTTGGAAGATCGGCTTTACGGCAGGCCAGGCGGCGGGGCTGCCGCCGGGCATCATGCTTGGGCCCTTGAGCGCGCCCTCTTCGCCGCCGGAGACGCCCGTGCCGATGTAGAGCAGGCCTTTGTCTTCGACGTACTTGGTGCGGCGCTCGGTATCGGCGTAATACGTGTTGCCGCCGTCGATCAGGATGTCGCCCTTGTCGAGCAGCGGAAGCAACGTTTCGATAAGGTCGTCGACCGCCGGGCCCGCTTTCACCATCATCATGATCTTACGCGGCTTGGCGAGATTCTTAACGAGGTCTTCGAGCGAGTGGCAACCGACGAATTTCTTGCCCTTGGCGCGGCCTTCGATCAACTCGTCGACCTTGCTCGTCGTGCGGTTGTAAACGGCGATCGAGTAGCCGCGGCTTTCGATGTTGAGCGCGAGGTTCTCGCCCATCACGGCGAGGCCGACCAGACCGATGTCACATTGTTGCGTCATTTGTATCTGTCCTGATTCCTTAGCCACGAAAAACGCGAAAAGTCACAAAGAATAAAGTCACAAAAAATATAGCCGACCCGTTCCGGGTCGGTTCTTCAGCGTTCGCGAAGGTCGCACATGTTAGATGTGAATACCAGTTCGATCCCGGCCAAGATGGCCCGGCTATATGTTTTGTTTTTGTGTCTTTTCGCGTTTTTCGTGGCGATCTCAATCTTCAACTTTCCAGGGTGGATGCTCGGGCAGGAAGGTTTCGAACTCTTCCAGTAATTGTTCCTGATACGGTCCGGCGAAGCTGCCGTCGAAGAAGCGGGCGATGCCTTCGTCGTGGAGCCGGCGCCAACTGGCTTCCTCGGCCCCGGGGTTGATCGGGTAAAAGAGGCAGTCGTTCGCCTTGGCCGCTTTGTAGTCGCCGGGGGCGTCGCCGATCATCAGCGTGTGGTTCGGTGGGTATTGTTTCGACGCGGCCAGCGCCTCTTTCTTACTGGCGACTTCCTGGCCACAGATCGCGACGACGTACTTCGCAATATCGTGTTCGGCCCATTCGACTTCGAGAGCAGCGCAGGGGGTCTGCGAGCAGACGATCATGTCGGCCCGGCCGCTGAATAGCTCCAAGCACTCGCGGACGTATGGAAACGGCGGCACGTCGCGAACCATCTCGGCGATCGACTTGTTGACCGCGTGGGACCAAGCCAGCGCTTGCTTCAAGTCTTCGTCGCCCGTTTCGGCGACGGCTTTCTCCAGCGTCGGATTGCCCATCTTGGGTTCGCGGGCGACCCAATCGACGAGGCCCTTGGGGTGCGGGACATTGATGCCGCGAACCCGCACTTCAGCCCGCCGCCGCAGCCAATCTAGCTGCTCAACGAGGGCCGGAAAGCGATTCGCCCCGCGACTTTTCGAGTACAAGTTGACAAACTCGGCCGCTTCGCGAGCAAACTTACTGACGCCTTGGAGCCCGTAGTGGTTGATGAAATTCGGGACGAAGCACTCCTTGTGCTTCAATTCCATCGAATCGAAGACGCAGCCGTCCGAGTCGATGCCGACCA
>CAZGMU010000310.1:0-6035 GCA_964526975.1 uncultured Planctomycetaceae bacterium | reverse complement strand
TCCCAAACGTGTCAGCGAAAGAGACGCCCGCGCAGAGAAAGAGCGCAGCCAGCAAACTACCAACCAAAAATCGATTCACAATACACCTCCTATCCAATTAAAGCGGAAGCGGAATCGATTGCCTTATTTATCCCTGTCAGCCCTAGTGTAACGCCTACCCCCCACGTGGTCAAGCTATTTCATGCCGCGAGCGAGTAGAGTCCGCCGCCGGTCGTCAGGGAGTCGTTGCCCGTGATATGGCTCGACTGGATATTGAGAATATGACCGCCAAAATAAACGCCGCCGCCGACCTTCGCCGTGTTGTTCGTAATCATGCAATGGCTGAGCGTTAGATTCCCGGCCGCCAGAATCGCCCCGCCGTCGCCGTCCGGATCGCCACCCGTGAGGGTCAAGCCAACGGCAGGACCGATGATCGTGACCGACGTTAATCCACTCGGATCCGTGATGTTGAAAATGCGAATCCCATCGTGCCAATCGCCGAGGTCTTCGGGCGTGTTCGGCGTCGGGTCGTTGGCGTCAATCGTCAGGCCATTCGTCAGCATGCTCGCATCGATCGTTAGCGATTCGGAAATCGATAGCTCGCCTTGCGTCAGTAGAGTCGTACCGCCGTTAAGGCCATCGCCAGAGGCGGTGCTGAACTTTATCTCATTAGCACCACCTGTATGTTCCGCAGCATCAATCGCTTCACGGAGTGATATTTTGTTATCGGCCCCGGGATTTGCAATTAACGCAATAATGCTGCTGGTATCACCATCCGTAACATCTGAAAGCGCAGAGACCGTGACAGTTGAAAGCACACGGCGGTCCTCTAATGCTTCAAAACGCAAACAACGTGTACGTTGAAAGCCATTTCGATTTGCTCTAGACATCGTTTAGTCCTCCTGTGACGTCAAAGTATTTGAATCGCCTGAATGGCATCGTGCGGAATCAGTACAGAACTCGCCGCTTCCGCAAAAAACATACCCCATAACCACCAACTAGAATGGCTACCAATGATGATGGTTCGGGTATATTGTCGTTACTCAACTCGAAAAACATACCACCACTCATAAACATGCTCCATGGTCCAGTCGTGATGTCGCCGAACGTCGAAGCCGCTTGCTGATCAAGTACACCCTCCGCGCGTGCCCACACCCAAAAAAAAGTGGGTTCGGAATTGTTTACTATTGATATCCAGTAAGCAGTCAACGGATTTACGCTAAAGCCCGTGCCTAAATTGAGAACGTATTCGATTGGAGTGATATTGCCGCTTAGCGAACTTCCGCCAGTGGGAGTTCGCTGCGCTGGTACGCCTACATGAAAATCTCCGCTGGCTAATGGAGTACCCGGCGCTCCCGCCGAATCCGCGAAGAACATCACTCGGAAATCGTCGGATGGTAGCGCATTCAAGGGCGGCGTACTTGGCGGCGGGTTCGTCATGCCGTATCCACCGATGAATCGTAGCGAACGGATAGTTACTGGTCCCGGACCATTGAAAAGAAAATTATCAGCAATCTTTTGATCCGTTGGATTTCCAGCATCGTTCGAACTGAACGCTCCTGTCGGTAACGACGGAGTGGTTTGACTATAGATGACTGCTGCATGAGCTACCTCAAAGTCCACGCACCATCCAACCAGGATGGCAGAGATAAGCATGTAGTTTCGTGTCATTAGTCAGCTCGCTTCTACCAGTCGATGGTGGACAAACTTTTGCCAAATGAAGGGCGGTGCATCGGCTTGCCAGAACTACGCAGCCAAAGCAAAGCTTCCTGTGATTCCGCGGCCACTGGGCACAGCTACGTTGCAGGTCTGTTCTGAATTGTCCTGCCCCTTTTCTTTCCAATCGCGAATAAGCCAAAAACTGCCGCCACGATAAGCGTCGCCGTGGTTGGTTCCGGCACCGTTGCCATAATGCGAAAGCCCGTGTTGCTTTGCCGCACACTTGGAACCGCGGGGTCTAAGTTTATTGTCTGCCCAGTCATACGTGAGGGTGCATCGTCCCAGCCACCTCCCAAGACCCACCGGTTGGTGGTATTAGGACCGGTTTCAAGCCATTCCCTGACATTGCCACCCTGACCGAATGTGCCGTAGGGGCTCGGCACGCCGACATTCGTCACGACATTCGGTCCTCCTTGGTTTCCCCCGTCGTTGAATACCGCGTCAAACACCGAATCGCCAGCGAAATCAATCCCATCCGGCACGCTGTTGCTGCCCGTCGGATACTTGTCGTACGCACTCATAGCAGGATCGTAGTACGCCGCCTTGTACCATTCATTGATGGAAGGCAGAAAATATGCGGCCAGCCGGTTGCGCAAGGAGTTATTCGGGTCGTAGCCCGGATCGTTGCGAGCCCAATATTGAAGGTTGCCGTTGCCGTCGAACTTGTAGGCCGGCATATTTCCCGTGCTCATGTTGAGCCAGTTCACGAACCGGGCCGCTTCGTACCATGTGACGCTGGTCGCCGGGTAATCGGGGCCGCGCGTATCTTTGGTGATCCCAAGCCCGCCGAGCGCATTGGCCTTGTCAATCATCTGCTCGGAGATCTCGTATTTGCCGATGCGATACTCGTACGGCACTGCGCCATAACTAACTAAACGAGCATACTGCAAGTCAGGCGGATTCCCCGGATTGCCTACCTTCACGAACTCGATGTCAAAAGAATTCGCACCACTCCCAAACGTATCGGCGAAAGAGACGCCCGCGCAGAGAAAGAGCGCAGCCAACAAACCACCAGCCAAAAATCGATTCACAACGCACCTCCTATCCAATTAAACCGGAAGCGGAATCGATCGCCTTCGTCATCCCCACTCTGGAGAATTATATCAACTCCACCTACTAATCACAAGCGAAAAGAGTGTAGGGTGCCATGCCCACGGCTTTGCGTGGGCATGCCGAAATGCCGTCGGAATGGCCACTCCAAGCAGTGGCCATGGCACCCTACGCCGTGAACCTTTTTCCAAAACATGGTTCCCTGGTTGGCTTGGACGAGAATAGTCTCACGCAGAGGCGCTAAGGCGCAGAGTAAAAACAAATAGAACCACAAAGGCACGAAGGGCACAAAGGATTTGGAAGTGGTCGTAAAAAAAGACCTGCTCGTTCGTTCTTCTTCGTGATCTTCGTGGTTCCATCCCTTACTCAGCGCCTCTGCGTGAGCCTCTTCTGAAAAAGGTTAGCCGCGTAGCATGGCACCCAAAGGCTCATTGGTGGCGCAGTGATCATCAGCGATGATTAGCGAAGATTAGCGGTTCAAACCTACTCCTCCCCTCGCGATCCCGGCGCCTCCGCGCGAGATTCTTGCTTTTTTCGCTGGCCAAACCTGTTTCGGCAAAGTGGCCAAAAGTCGCCCCTAGTAATCTCCGCGGCATTTGCTATGCTGCGTTTCCCCTCCGCCTGCTCGCCAACTCTCGGCTATATGTTACCTAGAACGATTTCGCAAACCATGCGGCCACAGAGACCACAGAGAGTTTTATTGAAGAGTGCCTGTTTTCGACAGGTTCTCAGTGAACTCTGTGTCCTCTGTGGCTACGTATTAAAATGAATTGCTCTAGCGTAACCATGTTCCACATGGCGGCGTTCTGCGTCCGCGGTAGAATCGGGGCATGGGACTTCACTGGCTGAAAAAAGTCTGGTCTACCGTGTTGCACCCCACCGACTCGGGTGCATTGAATCTGCCATTCATAGATGGACGAAATCCCCGCCGAATCAGAAGAGTGATGAAACTCGCCAATCAAGAGGCGCAGCGCTTCAACCATGAATATATTGGCACAGAACACCTTCTTCTGAGCATCATTAAGCATGGCACCGGCGTGCCTGCTCTAGCGTTGAAAAAACTTGGCGTCGAGCCGGCCAAGGTTCGTGTCGAAGTTGAGGCGATGATTCGGAAAGGGCCGGATGGAGTGCCGCTGGGCGAACTGCCGCAGACCCCACGCGCCAAAAATGTCATACGGTATTCGATGGAAGAGGCTCGTTATTTGAACCACGACGATGTTGGTGCCGAGCACATTCTTCTCGGCCTGTTACGTGAACAAGAGGGCCTGGGCGGAATAGTGCTCATGAACTTTGGCTTGACCGTAGAAAACACCCGAAAAGAAGTCATCCGGATTCTGGCTAGCAGGGGGTCGGCCACCAGCACTTAAGCCGCCATCAAATCTAGGTGCGGCTGCGCGAATAAGATCGCAAGTCGCAGTTTGCATCGTTGTTTCCGGGGATGTCGATTTTGCGTAGGTGGCCAAAAGTCGCCCCTAGTAATCTCCGCAGCATTTGCTATGCTGCATTTCCCTTCCGCCTTCTCGCCGACTCTCGGCAATTTATCCACCGGCATCGTTGGACCATAATCGGTTCTTAAGCTCAGTCTGCGCGCCGAGTTGACCGCGAATGCACCGTGCTTCACGGCTCATTATAGGATTTCAACAACCACATCTCGGCCCATCCAAATCCCAAAATTCAACCCCCATCGGAACATCAATATGACACAACCCCCAGTTTTTCCCGGCATCCGCGCAAACCGCCTCGCCCAGGATCAGGGACTTTTGGAATTAAAAATCGAGTTCACGATGAAGTACAAAACCACTCGCCGCCCGATTCAACTCCTTGCCCTGGTGTCGTTGCTTGCGTGCCTTGCCCACACATCTGCAATCGCCGCATCGCCCGCCTCCCGCGTCACCTTCAACGACGAAGGCATCGCGCTCGTCGACGGCAAACCGTTCTTTCCCATCGGCGTCTTCACCTACAGCATCGACCCGACCGTCCTCGCCGAGCTGCGCGAAGTGCAGGCCAACACCGTCGTCTACGGCTTCAACCCCGATCAACTCGACTTGCTCCACGACCACGGCCTCATGGCTATCTGCCAAACCACCGAGCCCTGGATCAAAGCAGCCAAGGACCACCCCGCGCTACTCGCCTGGTACCTTACCGACGAGCCCGAAAACCGCGGCGTCACGTCCGACGGCGAACGCCAACGCTACCTCGACCTCAAGAAGCTCGATCCGAATCACCCGATCGGCCTCTGTCACACGGCCCACTGGGCGCTCGCCACGTTCAAAGACGCCTGCGACTTCACGATGACCGATATCTACCCAATCACCAAAAACCGCGACAAGAACATCATGGGCGTCAGCATCATGATCGACGAAGCTCGCCGCATCCACGGCCCAGGCTGGCCGCAATGGACGTTCATCCAAACCTTCGGCGGCCCCGAAGCCGATCAAGGCGTGTGGGCCGTGCCGCTGCCGCACGAGCTGCGCTTCATGGCCTACCAGGCTCTCGTCCACCGCACGACCGGCCTCCTCTATTTTTCCTACTGGCCCCAACAACCGCGCACCTGGCAATCACTCGCCACGCTCAACAAGGAGATTCAAGCGATCGTCCCGCGACTGGTGGCGCCAGGACAAGATACGATGCTGACGACCGACAACCCCGATATCCAAGTCCGCCAGCGCTCCTCTCGCGATAACAAGTCAGGCGTGATCATCGCCATCAACACGACCCCGAAGTTCGCACACTCGACGATCCAGTTGAAAGACGGCATCGTCGAGCTCACCGTTCCCTTCGAAGGGCGCACGACAAAGGCCTCGCCGAAGAACGAACTCAACGAACGCTTCCCGCCCTACGGCGTCCACGTCTACACCTGGGGAGAACAACCCAATGTCACCCTCGCCCGCGAACCGTAGGTTAGGCTTCAGCCTGACTCGCGCACCACAGAATGTCCGGCTAAAGCCCGACCTACTTCACCACCGCCACACCATCATCATGCTTCCCCACACCCCGCTCCATCAGCGCCTTCAGCTCGTTGAGGTGGTCGGTGTACACCCCGCGCGGCAAGCAATCATTCTTCACGCAGATCGAAGCGGCCATGCCCACGATCTCGCCCATCGTGCCGCACGTCCGCATCACGCGCACCGCGCCGAGCGCCTCGTGGTTCACGCTGATATCGCGCCCCGCCATGAACAGGTTCTTGATGTTGCGGCTGTACAACGAGCGGTACGGCGCCCAGTACGGCCCTTTGTACTTGTAGTGCTTGTCGCTCACCGTGGCCGTCGAGATGAACTCCTGGCCTT
>CAZGMU010000309.1:0-6073 GCA_964526975.1 uncultured Planctomycetaceae bacterium | reverse complement strand
TAGCTGACGAACCAAAACAACTGACCTTGAAAACCTGAATTGCAAAAGCCCAGTACTAAGGAAATATCGCGCCGCCCTTACTTCGCCGTCGGCTCCAGCCCGCATTCAGGCACCACCGTCACCGCCCGACCGGTCGCCGAGTTCGGAATCAAACACAGAAACCGCATCGGCTCGCTGCCCGTGTTGCGAAACTGATGGACATCGTTCGGCGCAACCAAAACTACATCTCCGGCATTGAGAGGGCGCTCGTTATCGCCGTCGATGATCGTCCCCTGCCCCGCGACCACGTACACCTCATGCTCGTAATCATGAAAGTGCTTCGGCGTATGACCGCCCGGCTGGACCTCGAACTCGCGCATGGCAAACGTCGGGGCCTTGTCCGCCTCGCCGATGAGCCAGCGTACGCGGCACCCCTCGGCGCCTTCCATCGTGACTTCCGATTGAGGTACATCACATAGTTTTTTGATTTGCATCGCGATTCAACCTTATGAAATTGCCACTAAGGCGCAAGCCTTTTCAATTATTTGTGGGTGCTCGGGAACTCGGGGTGGCACGCCCTGAGTCTTCGAAGGGCGTGGCCAGGACACCTATCGACCACGCCCTTCCCAAAGCGTCAGGGCGTGCCACCCCACGCAAGTCCAATTCTCGGACCCCCTCATTTACTTCCTACGGAGATCGACGGTTGCTCGATCGGCTCTGCCAGTAAGTATCAGTACCAATCGCCGCAAAAGTGCATACAGCGAGAATCCCCAACTCAATCAGCAGCGCGGCATCTCCATTCTTCCGCATCCATACCATCAGCGGATGCTCGTCACGCGGGGCCGTGGTTCCGTCGGCCGTCTCGATCGCTTCGGTGCGCGAGTGGGCCTCGCGATAAGCCATCACCACGTAGGCCGTCGCCGTCATCGCGAACGATAGGCCGGCGGCAATGAGCAAAACATAAAACGGATTGGCAGCTTTTAAGGATCGGCGCACGACATCACCTGAAATAATTGTGCTTCGATTATATCACAACCATCCAGGTTTACGGGAGTCGTACACACTCCTACGATAAAGGATTCGACGCGGCAATTTTTCATTCATAGAGAGCAAATGCTGTGAGCCAACGATCGATCGAGCTCCGGGGCGTGGCGGTGAATAACCTCCGCCATGTCGACCTCGATCTGCCTCATCGGCAGCTCATCGTGTTTTGCGGCGTTTCGGGCAGCGGCAAAACGAGCCTGGCTCTCGACACGCTCTACGCCGAGGGGCAGCGGCGCTACATCGAAAGCTTCTCGGCCTACACGCGTCAATTCCTCGAGCAGCTCGACAAACCGGCCGCCGAGCGAATCGACGGCATCCCGCCCGCGGTCGCCGTCACGCACAAAAACCCCAGCCGCTCGAACCGCGCCACCATCGGCACCACAACCGAAGTAAACGACTACCTGAGCCTGCTCTTCGCTCGCGCGGGCGAAGCGATTTGCTATCAGTGTGGAGAGCTGGTGCGGCGTGATTCGCCGGAGAGTGCGGCCGAGGCGCTCGCGCAACTGCCCACCGGCCAACGGTTGATGCTCGGATTCGAAGCGACTGTGCCAAGCGATGAGCCGACCGAGGAATGGGTCAAACAATGGATCGAGTCGGGCTACGTTCGGGTGGTTGTTGCTGGGCAAATCGCCGCCATCGAGCCGGCACTCACACGGCAGTTAAAAACCGGCGACACGATCTCGATCATTCTCGACAGGCTCGTCACCGGTGAAAAGTCGGCCGAGCGGCTGCATGACTCGATCGAATCGGCGTTTGCGGCCGGCGGAAACACGGCTGTTGCCCTAGTGCAACAAATTGAATCAGAAGCATCGGCGACGACTGCTAATGCCACGATCTCGATCGACGGCCAGCCGTGGCAACGAATTCCGTTTAGCGCAGCGCTTCGTTGCGATCGCTGTGGAATCGACTACATTGAGCCGGAACCAGAACTGTTTAACTTCAACCGGCCACTGGGCGCCTGCTCCGAGTGCGAGGGCTTCGGCAATATCATGGTCACCGACATGGATCGAGTGATTCCCGATCGAAGCAAGACGATTCGAGAAGGCGCAATCGCACCTTGGAACTCGCCGTCCTATGCTCATGAATTAGAAGAACTACTCGCGCTGGCGGATGACTATAAGCTGCCCGTCGATGTACCATACGCGGAGTTAACCGACGAACAGCGGCAACTGATCATCGAAGGCGTACCAGCCCGCAACTTTGGCGGCCTCAACGGTTTCTTCCGCTGGCTCGAACGCCGCAAGTACAAACTCCACTTGCGCGTTTTCCTGAGTCGCTGGCGAAAGTACATTCCCTGCCCGACGTGCTGCGGAGCGCGACTGCGGCCGGAAGCGCTCGCAATTCGCATCGCCGGCAAGAACTTTGCCGACTTCTGTGCCTTGAAAATACGAGAAGCCTTGGCGTTTCTCAACGACCTGCAACTTCCCGCATGGCGCGAACAGGTGGCGAAAGCTCTCGTGAGTGACGTACGGTCACGGCTGGAATACCTCCGCGATGTCGGCCTGGGCTACGTGACGATCGATCGTCCGCTGCGCACGCTCAGTGGCGGCGAAGCCCAACGAATTGCTCTTACCTCGACACTCGGCTCGAGCCTTGTCGACATGCTCTACGTGCTCGATGAGCCATCGGTGGGGCTGCATCCGGCCGACGTCGCCCCCCTCGCCGCGGCCATCGAGCGATTACAGCAGCGTGGCAACACAGTAGTCGTTGTCGAACATGAAGAGGCGATCATCCGCCGCGCAAACCTCGTCGTTGAATTCGGGCCCGATGCCGGCGAGGACGGTGGCCGCGTCGTGTTCCAAGGAACGCCGCAGGCTCTGGAAAAAGCCAAAGACAGCCGCACCGGCGATTGGCTCGCCGGCCGGCGCAGCCTCGGAAGTGGCAAGCGCCGCCTGCCCCAAGGTTGGCTCAAGCTCCGCGGCGCGCGAGGAAACAATCTCCAGGACGTGACTGTCGAGTTCCCACTCGGCGTCTTGTGTCTCGTAACGGGCGTAAGCGGCGCTGGAAAGAGTACACTCGTCGACAAAACGCTCTACCCGGCCATCGCGCGGCGAGTAAAGAAAAAAGATGATCCAGACAACTTCGACGTGCCGCTACCGTATGGCGATGTACTGGGCCTGGGCCAACTAGAAGACGTCGTCCTCATCGACCAAAGCCCGATCGGCCGCTCGCCTCGATCAAATCCGGCGACATACCTCAAGGCGTTCGATCCGATTCGCCTGCTGTTCGCCGAGCAGATCGACGCGCGAACACGAAACCTCACGGCCGGCCATTTCAGCTTCAACGTCGAAGGGGGCCGTTGCGAAACGTGCCACGGCGACGGCTTCCTGGCGATCGACATGCAGTTCATGGCCGATGTCTACATGAAGTGCCCCGAGTGCCACGGCCAGCGCTACGGCCGACCGGTACTCGAAGTGAAATATCGCGGGCGGAATATCGCCGAAGTGCTCAACATGACCGCCCGCGAGGCATTCACCTTCTTCCGCGGCCAACGCAAAGTGCAGGCGAAGTTAAAATTCCTGCTCGATGTGGGACTTCAATACGTGCGACTCGGCCAACCGGCCAATACGCTCTCCGGCGGCGAAGCCCAGCGGCTGAAGCTCGCTTCCCACCTGGCCGCCAAGCGGCATGGCCGAACATTGTTCATCCTCGACGAGCCGACCACCGGCCTTCACTTCTCGGATATCGTACAATTGGTGGACTGCTTCGACGCCCTGATCGAAGTCGGCCACTCATTGATTGTCGTCGAACACAACGTTCAACTGATGAAAGCAGCCGATTGGCTCATCGACCTGGGGCCGGGCGCCGCGGAAGATGGCGGACGCGTCGCCGCCACCGGCACACCGGGGGAGGTCGCCGCTTGCGTCGAATCGGTAACCGGACGAGTCTTGAAAGAACAATTCGCCCGCGATGTCGCCACTGAGCCAGAACCCGAGAAAAAGAAAGCGCCCAGAACTCGCAAAGTCAACAAGAAGTAACCGAGGCTGTCCAAAAATTTTGGGTGGCACGCCCTGACGCTTTGGGAAGGGCGTGGTTTGCTGAATTGCACAGTTCCACGCCCTTCGAAGACTCGGGGCGTGCCACACGCCACTAACCCTTTTCCGAATCAAACCATTCGTGGAAACATGGTTCCACGGCTGGCTTGGACGAAAGATAATCTCACGCAAAGGCGCTAAGGCGCGAAGTAAGAATGAATGGAACCACGAGGCACAAAGGGCACGAAGAATTTTGGAAGTGCTGTAAAAAAGACCTGCTCATTCCTCTTTCTTCTTCGTGCTCTTCGTGCCTTCGTGGTTCGCTTCTTTACTCTGGGCCTTAGCGCCTCTGCGTGAGACTCTTTTGAAAAAGGTTAACAGCGTAACATGGCATCCTACACCTGAATTCCCCGGCGGCCTCAAATAACTGAGCGACTCGCGATAAGTTTCACTATGTCCTCCCATATCGAAATCACGGTTGGTGACGTCACCGACGTCGAGGCTCGCGTCCTCGCCCGTTATATTGGTCCCGCGACCAACGTCAAACTAAGCGGCACACTGTGCGGTCCCTTCTGCGAAAAAGCAAAGACGCTTACCGCTGAACTTGTGTTCCAACAGGCGGGGAATAGCCCGCAGGCCGAGGCGATTGTCACCGATCCCTGCATGTGGACGCCCGAGCTTCCTCATCTGTACGAGGCCGATATCGAAGTACGTCGCGACGGCAAACTGATCGACGAGTACCACGGCCCTGTCGGTCTGCGACGCCTCGCCCCGCGCCGCCCGGTCGACTTCGCCCCGGGAACTGGCTGAGACCGACAATGAGCCAACGCCGAGCAACTCGATACGATCGCCAGGCGCGTTTCGCTCCCCTGGGCGTGGAAGGCCAAAAAAAACTCGGCACATCCCGAGCGCTGGTGTGTGGTTGTGGCGCGCTTGGATCGGTAATCGCCGAAACGCTGGTTCGAGCCGGAGTGGGTTTCGTGCGCATCGTCGATCGCGACTTCCTCGAACTCAACAACTTGCAACGGCAGGTTCTCTACGACGAACAGGACGTAGCCGACGGCCTGCCCAAAGCGATCGCAGCGGCGAACAAACTCCGCCAAATCAATTCCGAAGTAGAAATCGAGCCAGTCGTGGCCGATGTCACCCATCACAGCATCGGCGAGTTGGCTAGCGATGTCGACGTGATCGTCGACGGCACCGATAACTTCGCCACGCGGTTTCTCCTCAACGATTTTGCGATCAAGCACGGCAAGCCGTGGATCTACGGTGGCTGCATCGGCGCGGAAGGTCAGTCGATGACCGTCCTCCCCGGCGAAACCGCCTGCCTCGCCTGCCTGATGGCCGATGTGCCGCCGCCCGGCACAACGCCCACCTGCGACACCGCCGGCATCATCAGCCCAATCGTCAATGTGATCGCCTCGATCGAATCGGCCGAAGCGTTGAAAATTCTCAGCGGCCATCAAGAGGCAATCAGCCGCCGGCTCACGATCATCGACCTGTGGGACAATCACGTTCGCGCGGTCGACCTCTCCCGACTACGCGACACCGGCGACTGCCGCGTGTGCAAGCATCGTGAGTTCACCTGGCTAGGTGGCGACCGTGGCGACTCGACCGCGGTGCTCTGTGGCCGCAATTCCGTGCAGCTCAGCACACCGCCCGGCACCGCGGCCTCGCTCGACGACATCGCCGCACAACTCACAGGCGTGGGCCAAATCGAGCGCAACGCGTTCCTGCTACGGCTGACCGTGGGCGATCACGTCCTCACCATCTTCCCCGATGGCCGCACGATCGTCGGCGGCACCAACGACATCGCCACCGCTCGCTCGCTGCATGCACGCTACATCGGTGCGTGATAGCATGCCGCCATCAGCGTCCGGTTTTTCCTCCCTTCATAAGCGTATAACATTCCTCGCGCTGCCAGCACCTGCAAACATCTCACCTACTTTCGCCCCGAACACTCGCCCGTCGCTTCCCAACTTCACACGACCTGGCAACCTGTAACGATGCCCCGCAACGGTTTGCATTTCGCCACGCGATACGTCCGATTCAATCCGCAGACCCAGTTCTTTCCG
>CAZGMU010000308.1:4240-6078 GCA_964526975.1 uncultured Planctomycetaceae bacterium | reverse complement strand
CCTCCGTATTTCTTCTCTGTGTCCTCCGTGTCTCCGTGGTGAATCCTATCTGCCGAAGTTATTCTTGAGCCATTCCTAACCATCGTTCTCGCTGCCATCCTGCGGTGGATTTTCGAGCAACCAGTCTTCCAGGATGATGTGCTGTAACAGGGGAGCCCGCAGCAGCGCAGCACGGTTGGGCAATAGCGACGAAAGCCAAGGTCGGCGAGCCAAGCCAGCGGCGGCGCGCATCCCCATGTGGCCGATCGACCGACCGCTCATTTGTTGAGTCACGTTTTCACTCAATCGAGTGAATGTTGCTGGAATCACATTGGGCCCGGGCCCAACATGGATCACCGTGGAGATGCCGCTCGATAGCGTTTCGTAAACCGCGTCCCAAAGCCGTTGCGGGTGATCGGCCCAATCACGGAGAAGGTCGCGGGCATGGTAGTCGTCGTAGCTTCGTTTGCCGGTGACTAGCGATAGCACCGGAGGGCAGGGCGGTTGCAATCCGCCTCGCATGACGTCCATCATTACGGCCGCGCGATCGGGAATGTGTTTCTGCCGAACGATCGGCGTGTGCAGCGGTGGCCAGCGCTCGGGATTGAGCTTCAGATGCGCCGGGTCTGGCAAGAACTCGTGCATCTGAGCCTTAAACCGGGCTATCGTTTCGTTCTGACCGAGGAGCAAGTAGGTGTTGGGAGTGAGGATGGACGAAACCGCGATCGTGCCCTTGCCCTCAGACGTGATCAATCGGCAAAGCCGGTTCACGTCCATTTCGTCGATTGTCGGGCCGCGGGAGAAGAGAATGCCCATTGTCACGTTGGCGGCCAGCGAGGCAGCGTCTTCGGCCATTGCGACCGGTACGCTGAGTATTTCAGCCATCGTGAAGACGCCCGCACAGGCCACGGCCGATAACTCGCCAAGGCTGTACCCATAGGCGAGCTTGGCCTCGCCAAAACGGATGCCATGGAACTTTTCTAAAAGCTCGACCTGCGCCAAATCGGCCGCGACGATCATCGCAACCGCCTCGGCGTATCGATCTAAACCATATTCGCGCCGTTCCGCGACCGCCGAGGCTAGCTCCACCGGCCGATGCGCGATTTCCTCGCAGATCTCACTCGCGCGATCGAGATAGCGGCGAATCGTTGGGCCGTATGTGGCGTGTGCGAGCAACTCGGGCGTGCGCCCCAGGTTCGTAGTGTTGTAACCACGAAAGGCGAAGGCACTCGTTCCGATCTTCGACTGCAAGGAATTGGTCATGGTCCATGCTCGTGCAGCGAGCTTTGCATCGCTTTAATCACACCGAGGCAATTGTCGGTCGCGGATTTATTCTAATAAATATACTTCGAGCATGATTGCCCGATTGTTCGGATTGTAACAAATGGGCTTCCAAGTGGAATTCCAAGTCAATGGCTTGGTAATGCGCGACTCGCCTTGCGATGGCATCAGTGGAAATGCGCACTATTTTTACCTATGGCGGAATGTTGGCCGCATTTCACCATTCACAGCAATCAGGAGTATCCGCCATGTTGACCGCTGGTGCAATCATGACGACCGACATCGTGACGTCGCGTCCGAATGTATCGATTGAAGCAGCTATCGATACGCTGCTCTCTCAGGAAATCAGCGGATTGCCGGTTACCGACGACGATGGCCGCCTCGTGGGGGTAATCACTGAATTTGCTCTCTTGGCGGTTGCGTATGACAAACGGGTGAAGAATCACACGGTCAGCCAGCACATGACGCGTGACATCATCTCGGTCGACATCGACGACCCCATCAGCCGTGTGGCCGATCTATGCATCGTTCACCGTGTTCGCCGCGTGCCAGTTATGAAGGATGGCCGGTTGGTCGGC
>CAZGMU010000308.1:0-4205 GCA_964526975.1 uncultured Planctomycetaceae bacterium | reverse complement strand
TCGCGATGTGCTACGGGCACTTATCGAAGGCGCTGTGCCGGCTTGCGTGTGAAAAGGGGCTGCCTCACTCGAAACCACCAGAATCCAGTTGCCTGCTTACGGTCGATTATGCGGTTTAAGCCTCGGCCATTAGAGGCAACCTGTCCCAATCGCCAGAGTTTGGCACACTTTGGCGTGAACGCTTTTGGCTGTTTGCCGGGGTGAGCTAGTTATCCTCAGGTGCTTCCCTTGCGCGCCTGTTATATCAACTTGGATTCCCCGCCATGACCGGGTTGCAGGTTCGCCTTTGGAAGCGAAGCAAGTCATCCTACCCGGCTGCGAATTTGAGCGACATCGCGGCAGACGTTTCGTATTTCCCCGCGGGATTGCCCGTGTGCCCCGTCGACGGCACATCCTACACAATCAATACAACCACGGGACGAGTTATCGGTCAATACACATTAAACAGCATCGAAATATTCAAAAAATATCGCTCCGATCTCTCGGTGTTAGCCATGACCTACGTTTGCATAAACGATGCCCTAAAAACCACGTTACGGCTTGCAACGAGAACGGATTCAAAACTGAAACAATTATCGGAATAAAGGAGGTTGTCCGGGAATTCGAATGGAGGGTGGCACGCCCTGAGTCTTCGAAGGGCGTGGAGCTTATCATTCGGCGGACCACGCCCTTCCCAAAGCGTCAGGGCGTGCCACCCGCAATTTCCAGGCACCCCCAAATAAATCGGAGAGCTTCCATGAAATCCATTGGTGCTCAATTGCGAGTGGGCTTCTCGCTGATGGAATTGTTGGCCGTCGTGACAATCTTCGGCATTATCGCGGTCATCATTGTTCCGCGTGTCGCGATTTCAACCGATACGGCCAAGTCGAAGATCAATAGTCACAATAAAGCCACGATCAACGCGGCGGTCGAACGCTGGTATATCGAGAAAGGTACTTGGCCCGCGAACAACCTGTCCGATATCGGCGCCGATACAAACTATTTTCCAGATGGTGTTCCGGTCAATCCAACGAATAACTCCGCGTACACGCTCAACGCAACGACTCATCGCGTGAACTAGAGCGTTTTTTAAGTTGGTATAGCAATTGAGTGCGCTCGGGAGCATCGCTTGCGGTTTAGCGTGATACCGCAAGCGGCCCGCATTACAAAAGCAATCTCGCTACACCAATCTTAAAAACGCGCTAAAGTAGGCCTCGCGAGCCGGAGGCCCTCTCGTGACGATATGGACTCAGGGCGTGCCACCCGGGATTCCCGGGCATGTTGGCACTCTGAACCCTCTCCACTCAACTTTCAACTCTCTCCTTTCTCGGCATCCCATGGATTCGTCGGCAGCGCCTCGGGCGATGGGTTCAGCACTGCTTCGTCCTCGATTACACGTTTAGGCGCCGCCTCGCGCACGACCCGTAGCTCGCGAATTACATTCGGAAGATTTGCCAGCAAAACACAAATCGCCACGCTCGGAATGATCACCAGTAGCTTGAGCGTGTCTGCCGGCGTGTTTCCTTCTGCCACGTGGTACAGCGAAAAGAAGGGGTCTGTAATCTGCAAGAATGAGTAGTCCGCGTCGCGTAGCGCGACCGACATCGACTTGATGGCGTAAGGAATGCCGAACCCTCCCAGCACCAGCAGGAAGTGAATCAGCACGCAGGCCAACATCGTCACGACGGCGAACTTCCGCAGCGCACCGATGACCAAGAGGCCGATTCCCAAATACGCGACCAGGTAACTCCAGCCGATGATCAGCATATAAATCAAGTCGTGCAGATCGGGCGACCCTGGGACGATTCTTCCGGTATTAACAGCAATACTCGCAGCCAGCCAACAAAGTATTGCTACCGCAGTGACATTAGCGACCACGAACATGTAGCCGCTCCCTGGCCCTGGATTGAACCACGAAAAAAAGGTCCGCCCCAACAGGCTGTGCGGTAGCCGCCGTTTTACGCGCTGCGACATCCCAGGCCGCTCGGCCGTTAGCATCGTTCCCATTAAATACCAATAGCTCCCTCCGACAGCCGCAAGCCACAAGATGGCGAACAAACCGTCGGGCGAGTCAATCCAGCCGTAGCCCATCCATCCCACGATCGTGGCCATTTGCACCAGCATGCAGATTCGTAACGGCGCCGAGCGGTTCTCGCTGGTGAACGAGATCATCCCCGCTGCCGCAAAATACGCCAGCGCAAAGGTCGTGGTGTAAATCGTCGCTGCCATCAGCACGAAGATCCAGAAATCGCTCGACCCAAGAAAAGAATAGCTCATTTGGATCATGGGAATCGACAGCCCAATGATTCCCACGCTGAATAGCCACAAGAGCGCGCCTAGAAATGCCACGGACAGGAACACATGAGCAAATCGGCGCTTCGTCAACGTGGCCACTAAAATGCCAATCATCGATAGCGCCAGCGACCAGAAGAATAAATAGGCCACCAGGAAGGCAATCGTCGGTAGATCAATGCCGCGCAGCAAATAGGTAAACGCCAGGCAGGGCGTGATTGCGGAAAAGAACACCCCCATCTGAATGACCGAGCTTCCCAACTTGCCGGTAATGATCTGCCGCGGTTTCAGAGTTGTAATCGAGAGCAAGTCGTAGGTGTTGTCCTCACGCTCCGACGCGAGCGACCGAAAGGCCGCGTACGGCACCACGACCGCTAGCGGAAATGCCAGGATCGCGTAGTACCAGAGCATCAGCGTGCTTCCCTCGGCCGCGTAGAAGATCCGCGGGCCGATGTAGGCGACCCCCGCCATCGTCACGATCCAACAGGCGATCAGCAGCAAAATAAACGTCGCGGTGAATTGAAAGCTCTTGAGCGCCTGCCGCGTTTCCTTGACCAGAATCGGGTTCAGCCAATCTCCCGCGCGTACCAAGAACTGCTCGAAAGTGGTCCAGGCTCGGCTCAAGCGGCCAGAAGCTTGGCTTACTTCCGTCTCGACGGGCGACGCAATGGTTTCCGCGCTCACTGCACCCGTCCCTTCGTTACGTGCAGGAAGACATCTTCCAGGCTCTTGTGCCGCGCTCCAAACTCCACCACGGCGAACCCTGCCTCGATCATCTCTTTGAGGAGCGCCGCCTCGGATTCGGTGTTGCCCGAGTGGGTAAAGATGAAGTGCCCGCCATCGACTTGCACGTCGGCAATATCCGCGTGCCGTTTCAGCCAGGCCAGTAGTTGATCGTGGTCGCGGAGCGCGCGAACACGAACGGTGCTTTGAGACTGCACGCCGGCGCTAATCTCGGCCACCGATCCGACCGCCAGGATTTTTCCTCGCTCAATGATCGCTACCCGATCGCTGATCTCGGCCAACTCGGTCAGAATGTGCGAGCTGATCAGAATCGCCTTGCCCGCCGCCGCCAGTCGAGCGATCATGTCTCGCAACTCGATTCGCGCGCGCGGGTCGAGTCCTGCCGCCGGTTCGTCGAGAATCAGCACCGATGGGTTGTGAATCATCGTGCGACCCAGGCAGAGCCGCTGCTTCATCCCTTTCGACAGCCCATCGATCGGTTTGTAAGCCAGCTCGTCGAGCTGTGTAAACTCCATGACCTCACCAATGGCGTTGACTCGCTCTCGTCCCGCCAGGCCATAGGCTCGCGCGAAGAAATCAAGGTACTCCAATACGTTCACATTTTGGTACGTGCCAAAATAATCGGGCATGAAACCCAGCCGCCGGCGCACCCGGTCGGGATCTTCGATGACCGAGAAACCGTCCACGAACGCATCGCCCGACGTCGGTTCATCGAGCGTGGCAAGAATCCGCATGCTCGTGGTTTTGCCGGCGCCGTTTGGCCCGATGTAACCGAATACCTCACCCGCGTAAACCTCGAACGAGACATCGTTGACCGCGTGCGTCTCGTCGAACACGCGATGCAATCGGCGCAGCTCAATCTGTGGCGAAGCGGTGTGAATCATCCGTTGCAGGCAACAATCACGAAAAATGCAAAACCCATTTAGCGGCGGCGGCAACGCCGTCCACAACCAGCAAACTCAAATACAAAAAACCAAAACTGAACAGATGCCCACTCAAAACTCTCTCAACAGGCAACTACCAGCGCCCCACGACCACATGAAAGCTTGCCTCCTCCTTGGCATACGGAATCCCCGTATCGACCTCGGGTCCGCTCTTTGTCACGGCAATATACGACCGCGCCGGCAGCTCTAGCGCTGGTCGCCCGTTGAGCCCCGCCAGGTCGGAGATTGTGCGATTCGCCAGATTCT
>CAZGMU010000307.1:0-6134 GCA_964526975.1 uncultured Planctomycetaceae bacterium | reverse complement strand
GCGCGAACAAGCTACCGCCGCCGAAACGGAAACGCGCCAATCAAATACGCCAGCGCAGCCACGCGATTGGTAGCTGCGCGGGTGTTCAGGTGCCGGGCTTCACTCGATCGGCGGAGGCGTCACGGGCTTCGGGTTCGTAATCGACTGGTCGTCGTAAAATTCGCGGAAGACTCTTTCGGATCGGTGCCCCAGCGCTCGCTTGCCATCGCCTTCGCGCTGGCGTTCCGCGTAGCTTCCTGCCGATCGACGTAGCCAGCGGAATTGCCCGCGCACACCAGCGGCCTTGACGAGTTTTGGGTTAACTATCCGTAATGAAACACGCTGCTGGCCGGCTTGCCGGTAGTTGACGTGACAATTGATTGCTCGCGTCGGTCAGCAGCGCCTTTAATTGTTGCACGATTGTAGCCAGTTGGATACACTAATGGCAAGCGTACCGAAATCCACCGGAACAGCCGTGAACGACTTTGTAGAAAAAGTGCATACCCGCCTACATGAATTAGGCTGGTCGATCTCCACCCTTGCCGAAAAGGCCAAGGTCGGGCGGCCGTATCTCAGCAAGGTTCTCTCTGGCAAACAAAAGCCAAGCCTTGAAAGCGCCGAAAAAATCGGCAAGCCACTCGGACTCACCGTGAAGACGGTCAAGCTCCGCGCTTAAGTCGCAGCATTTTCTTAGCGGCAAAATTTTTCTTGTGTTCGCTATTGCGTGGCTGTATCCAACTGGATACAATGCGGTCGTCACGTTCAACTAGCGGCCAACTTCTACGCGGCATCTCCCGCAACTGGTGCGACGAAGGGAACCGGATAGGAAACTGAAGCCGCTTGGGTAATTGGCAATTCGCAGGAACGTATTGCAGTCACGTAACTTACAAGACTCTCACATTTGCCATAACAGGAACGTAAAAGAGTCTCTTACTAACCGACACAGCGATTAACAGAAAGCACTTATGACAGCAGACTACTTTCAAAATGACGACGGAGCACGCCGTGTAGTTCCATCTGTAGGTGACGCCAAGAGCCTCGCCAAGCAGAACCACCTGCGTCGTTGCGTGATTTTGTTTGAGACGGACGAAGGGCAATTCGGCTACTCGTCCTACGGGAAAACGAAGGCGCTCTGCACTGCGACAAGGGAAATCATGGACGAGATTTTTGACGACTTGCAGCACCGGATTGAATGGGATTCCTCGCGACTGGGGGTGGAATAAATGATTTCAGAAAACGTAATGGTGAGGTTTAGGCGGCTAAAGAATTGGCGCGGCTACCCGCTATGTGGCCGCGTCATCGACGCAGACGGCGAGTATGCGATTGTTAAAGCATACGGCTACGAAGGGGCAGGAACAGAAACGGAAATCAATGATGTGCCCATTGCCGATCTTGAGAAAATGGAGAATCAGTGGCCAGAAAACGCGCAGCGGCGGATGCAATCACTCGATGAGTTGGCTGATCAGGCGCAGGAATTGGACATGGGATACTGAGCCCCCGCCCGTGTCGGGATGCTCGTAGAGGAAGTGAAGCAACTGCGCGATGCAGTAAAAATCACCCATCAACCCAAAGGATGAATCATGGAAATGACTCACTGTGACCGCGAAGCGATTATGTGCGAGGGGGTATTGTGGGCTGCCGCCGAGGCGCTACGAAACACCGACCGGACATACATCGGAGAGTTTGCGCCACGGCTGGAATCCATCATCGAAAGCATACAAACACTGGCCCGCGAACTTCGCGACTACAACGACCAATTTGAAACCGAAGATGACTAGCCATAACCCAGGAGACGGCAGTTTCCTATCCCGCCCGCAGAGCAACTACGAACTCGACGAAGAACTCGAAACCCGCAACTGCGACTGGTGCGGCGAAGTGTACCGAGTTTTCGACGAACCACAAAATCACATCTGCACGGAATGTCAGTTGGCATACCGGGATGTTTACACGCCAACGAAAGCGAAGTGATGACCACCTACGCAGAAGCCCAGATGCACGATGTAGTGAGGCCGGTCCCAATCGTCCGCGCCGACTGGTATGAGAGCACCACCGAATTAGGCGAGCTATTGATCTACCTCACCGACCAATGCAGCGACCGAGACGAGCGGGCGCGGGTGACGCGGGAAGTGTGCGAGAAGCCGTGGAAGTGGACTGAGGAATATCGGGCGATGCGAGGGGGCAAATCGTGAACTACTTCAAGCACCGCTGCAAGAAACTCCATAGCGCCGGCTTCTCTTTGCGCGACATCGTGACGCTAACCAAGCGTCCTCGCGAAGAAGTCTACGAAGCGATTCACGGAACCAAGGAATACGCGAGCCGCAAAGCGCGGACGCCTGAGAGTTATTTACTAGAGATCATGGCCGACATCCCCGAGGGCCGTGACCCTGCGGTGCATCGGCGGATTGTGTTGGCGAACTTTAGCCCGGTGGGAGATGTGGCATGATTAAGCAAGTCGATACGCCAGAGCCAGGCATCTACGAAAACATCCCCTTCGCCGATTACTTGGCATGGGACGCGATCAGTAATTCAAAGTTGTCGCTACTCGCGAAGTCGCCTAGACACTTTAAACAAGGATTTTTCAAAGAACCAACGCCGTCCATGCAGCTCGGTTCGCTCTATCACTGCGGAGTGTTAGAGCCGCTTATGTTCGCGGATCGCTACGCGATATGCCCAGAGTTTCACTTATACGCCGAGAACTGCACCGCCAATGGCGCGCCGTCGAAATCGACTGCCACGAAATTCGTAAAAGATCGCATGGATGAATTTCGCGAGCTGTCGCAAGGCCGCGAGATAGTGCCCCGTGAATGGTACGACGACACAATAGCACTCGTCCGCGAACTGTGCGCGAACGCAGAAGCTCATCGAATCCTCAGCGACCCCGGCCCTCGTGAACTCTCAATTATCTGGGACGAAGGTGACATTCTTTGTAAGGCGAGAATCGACAAAGTTGCGGCCGGTGTGATCGCCGACTTGAAATCGGTTGCCGACATTGACGCGTTCGAGCGCTCGATTGGACGCTTTGGCTATCACCGCCAAATGGCGCACTACCAGCGCGGTTGGAAAGAGCTAACCGGCGACACTCTATCGCCTTGGCTAATTGCTGCCGAGTCGTCTCGGCCGTTCACGATCCTAGCTGCCCCGCTGCATTCGGAAGCAATGATCGAGGGCCACTTGTCTCGCGAACGCCTCATGGACTTGTTGCGAGACTGCCTGGAAGAAAACGTGTGGCCCGGTCGGCCAAACCCAAAACATTGGAACGTGCCCGCGTGGGCGCTTGAACAGCAGGAAGTTGATCTGGTTGTAGATGGCAAAACGATTGAGGTGTAACGATGAAAGCAAATGAACTGTGCCCAGCCCCAAACCTTGAAGCCGCAGACTTCGCGGGCGATACCGTCGTCACGATCAAGTCGGTCGCATTCAAAGAAGTTGGCGACGAAAAGATAAACAAGGGCGTGATCTATTTCGACGAACTGCCGCGTGGCCTCGTGCTGAATCGCACGAATCTAAAGCGGATCATTTCGCACCACGGAAATGAAACCGAAGCGTGGATCGGCAAGGCACTGACGCTGTACCCCAGCGAGACAGACTTCGGAGGCAAGACGGTAGCCTGCATTCGCGTGCGGGAAAAGAAGTAGCCTCAATCGTTGCTGGTGGCGAATGACACCAGACACGCCGCCGGTCGTGACCAAACCGGCAAGTTTCAGGATTCTCGCGCCAACTGGCGCTCGTCAAGGATTAAGGATTGGGACGAAATGGGAAACGCCATTGCCACGCTATCGCGCACCGCAACTCAGCTTGCGACTATTCGCGATATACCGGAACTGCTTGAAGTCAGAGACAAAGCCGAGGCGATTCGCGGTTACACGAAGGCGGCAGGAGAAAGTCTGCTCACGCAAAACGAAGCGGCTCGAATCAAGGCGATGGCCGAGCGGCGCATCGGATTGCTGATCGTCGAAATGCAAGAAGCGGGGGAGCTGCGGAGCCAAAATGACGGCAGGGAAAATAAGTGTACCACGCCGGTACACATATCTACGCTTGAAGATTTAGGCCTGAGCCGCAATCAATCTTCGCGTTACCAGCGAGAGGCCGCGCTTTCGGAGGATGACTTTGAAAAGCTGGTGGCTGATTGCAACTCTGAGGGCCGAGAACTCACGCAATCTCTAATCATCAAGACAGCCACTGGCGCGCACGTAAGTAACAACTCTGGCGACAACGAGTGGTACACGCCAATCCCATACATCGAAGCCGCACGGACAACGATGGGGGCAATCGACCTCGACCCTGCTAGTTGCGAAGTGGCCAACTCTACGGTTGCTGCTGAGGTTTTTTACACAGAGGAAGACAGCGGCCTCGAAAAGATTTGGGAGGGGCGCGTGTGGATGAATCCGCCTTACGCGCAGCCACTAATCGGCCAGTTTTGCGAGAAGCTAGCCGAGTCTGTAGAGCTCGGACAAGTATCGCAAGCATGTGTGCTGGTAAACAACGCGACTGAAACCAAGTGGTTTCAGCGGCTAATGAACGTATCTAGCGCAGCCTGCTTTCCGTCTGGACGAGTGAAGTTTTGGAACCCCAATAAGGTGTCGGCACCACTTCAGGGGCAAGCTGTTTTGTACGCAGGACGGCGCGTCTCGAAATTCGCAAAACACTTTGGTCCGTTCGGCTTTGTGATGGAGCGTACTAAGAAGAACTGTGGATAGAGGCCGCCCAGGTGCTGTTTACTGCGAGCAGGCATACGCACAAGGCAAGAGGCTTGATCACTCGCAGGGGTACGGAAAACTACCGAGGAGAATCCGACCGTCAGATGTTGATTTTGGGTTCGACAACTCGGGGCAACTGTTGCTGTGCGAACTGTCGAGCAGCAAGCGGCGATGGGACGAATTGGATTTTGGCCAGCGTATTTTTTATGAGAGCTTTGTTAAGCGTGGGAAGGTAATGGCGGCGTTGTGCAGGCATGATGTTCCGCCAGATCGGCAAATAGATACCTACGCGGATGTTCAAGAGTTTCAGGTGATGTTCCTGAATAACAGCAAACTCGAAATAAGCGATGTGCTTGAAGGAAGCCGCTGGGGGAAGTTCGTAGTTGCGTGGTTCAAGGACTCTACGAAAGTGATACACGCTTTGCAGCCAATCGAATCATTAAGGAATGTAGTTCAGCCATCACGAAACCACCCCGACCCAAGCAACCCCAGTCTACCAACCGCAGACGAAATTAAAGACGTAATGGATTATCAGCCACCATATTTTCATCGGCACTAATGCCAAAGCTACCTTACCTACCCCTGTACACCGGCGACTGGTTGAAAGACCCGGCGCTAACACTCTGCACACCTGCAACGCGAGGTGTTTGGATTGATCTGCTTGCTGTCATGCACGAACTAGACCGCTCGGGTGAACTGCGTGGTACGGCCGAACAACTCGCCCGTACCGCCCGTTGCTCGACCGTCGAATTCGCCCAGGCAGTGACCGAGCTTCAAACCAATCGCGCTGCAGAAGTGGTGTTTCGGAATGACGTTTACGTTGTCTCGAATCGCAGAATGCAGCGTGATTTTAGGCGACGAAAGCAGAAGGAAGAATCGTCCACAAACATAAAGGACAAAAAACAGACAGCCAAAGCTGAATATGAAATTGAAATTGAATTTGAAAGGTTTTGGAAGAACTACCCATCAGGCCGCAAGCAGTCCAAGGCAGCGGCGAGAGAGGCGTTCGCCAAAGCAATCCGCAAGGTCGATCCAGAAACGATCATCGAGGCGGCGAAGGAATACGCGAACAGCGAAGTCGGGCGCGGCAGGTACGTGAAAATGCCGTCCGCCTGGCTAAACCAGGAATGCTGGGCCGACGATCGGGCCGCGTGGCGCGAAAAGGATCGGCCACCAGGAGAAAAGGCCGCGAGCCTCGAAGTCGAGCAAGGTGAGTTCGATCGTTACTTCCGAGAAGGAAAGTTCGACGGCAAGCCACAGCGTCATGCAACGATTCCAACTTGGTGGTACGGGACTTTGAAGGACGGCACAAAGGTGCATTGCAAAAACATTCAGAAGAGAACCCCATGAAGCGCACCCCCCTAAAACGTAAAGCCCCCCTGCGCCGCGTGAGCAAGAAGCGGCAGAAGCTCATGCGAGTGGTGGGGCCGAAGAGGAAAGCCTACATCCAAGAGATCG
>CAZGMU010000306.1:449-6140 GCA_964526975.1 uncultured Planctomycetaceae bacterium | reverse complement strand
GATTTGGTGCACCGCCCCGACGCCCCAGCGCCCGCCGGTCTGCGTCCGGATACCACGCATGTTCAGATAATCGGCGATCTGGCGCGACCCCATTGGACCGTCGTCAGTGCCGATCCGTGCGAGGCGGAACATAAGCTGGACCGTCTCAACCTGGGCCGGATCAGGCTCGATCTTCTTTTTGGTCCTCGCGCCTCGTTGCTCGGCCGCTACGATTTTGTAGCCGAAGGGCGGCCGCGAGCCGTTCCAATAGCCCTGACGGGCGTTCTCCCGCATGGCCCGGAGCGTGTGCTTGGCATTCTCTTTCGACTGGTATTCATCGAACAATGCCATGATCTGACGCATCATCACGCTCATCGGATCATCGCCGAGATCCTGCGTGATGGACGTGAGGCGGATACCGTTCTTCGCCAGTCGCCGGACATAGAATTCGAGCTGAAACTGATCGCGAAAGAAGCGCGAGAAGGAATGCACGATGATGAAGTCGAACGGCGCGGGCTTTTGTGCTCCGGCGTCCATCATCCGCTGAAACTCAGGTCGCCGGTCGTCTGTCGCCGATGCACCCGGCTCGACAAACTCGGCGACGACGGCGATGCCTTTCGCTTGGCAATAGGCTTGAAGTTGACGGCGCTGGTCTGGAATCGAAAGATCGTGTTCGGCCTGCCGGCCGGTCGAAACACGCAGATAGAGAGCGGCACGCCCCGGCGATGCCAAGGCGGGGGTCGCTTTGGCGTTCATGCGGGACCTCCCTTCACAAATTCAGTTTTTCGAGCCCAGCAGCTCGTCGAGGAGCGGACCGAAATGGACTTCGAAAAGGTCCAGCTCTGCCTCAGTGACCGGCACGTGATCGGGCCAGTCATCAGAGATTTTGAGGCTCGCCTCGTGCTCGCCCCCGTCCCGGGCGCGTGACCGCGGCTCCGGCAGCGCCGACCGGATTGGGCGGACGTAGTCGTAAAGGTCGGCGTCGCCCTGCGACGCTGGGAATTGAACCACGTTGGCAGACATGCCGTCATTGTTGCATCTAACCACACAACATTGAACAGTTTCAGTTGGTTACGCGAGAAACATGCAGTGAAATATCGGCCACTCCCGGTCGCGATAGGCTCCGCTGGCGAACCCTGGCGCGTCGTGGCGAAGCGCAAATACCTACAATCGGCGGCTGGGTGATGCGGTCGCGTGCGGTGTTCGACGGCATCAGCCATCATCGCTTCCTTCCCGGAACGAGCCCTTGCTCCAGGCCATCTTGCCGTCCGGCCTGTGACTGGATATATTACTGGTAATATCGCGGAGGTCAATCATGAGCGACACGCCTCAGAGGCGCGCCATCAAGAACTACCGGAACCGCTTGGTTGAACGCGGCATGGCGCGCTTCGAGGTTCTCGGGCGCGATTCCGATCGGGAGCTAATTCGCTCGTTTGCGAAGCGCTTGGCCGAGAACGGCCCGGAGGCCGAGCGCTTGCGCGCTGCCGTCAGCCAAAGCATCGCCGGTCAGCCGCCGCGAAAAGGTGGCATCCTCGAAGCCCTCCGACGCTCGCCTCTGGTTGGCGCCGATGCCGTGCCGGCCCGTCCCTTCGAGTCAGGTCGCAAGGTTGACCTGTGAGCCGGTATCTTCTCGACACCAGCATTATCAGCAACGTCACCAAGACCGCCCCCTCGAAATCGCTGCTGGCATGGATGGCCGAACAGGTCGACGAAGACCTTTTCATCGCCGCGCTCACCATCGCCGAGATTCGGCGCGGCGTGCTGGAGAAGCCTGCCGGCCGCAAGCGCGATCAGCTCGAAGCGTGGTTCGCAGGGCCGAAAGGCCCATCAGCTCTCTTCGCCGGGCGCGTTCTCCCCTTCGACGAGAAGGCAGGTCTCGTTTGGGCGAGACTAATGGCCGGTGGGACAGCCGCTGGCCACCCGCGCAGCGCCTTGGACATGATCATCGCCGCCGTTGCGGAATCTAACGGCTGCACGATCGTCACCGACAATGAGAAGCATTTTGCAGGGATCAGCACGATCAACCCGCTGCGGGGCGGCTCATAGCGACAAAATTTCGGTCACCGACATGCTCCCGTGATCCCCGATATTTTCGCCCAAGATTCTAAGGTTCAGGTGAGTCTATGACGCAGGACATACCCTCCGAAGGTGGAGGTCACAGGTTCGAATCCTGTTGGGTGCGCCATTTCACCATTCCAGAACAAAACTGATATCCAGTGGCCGCTCCTGACCCCAGCCCGCGCTACCGGGACGGCGTGAACGGCGGCCGGCGCAAATCCTAGCGCGGCGGATTGAGGCCGCTTGCAACGTTCAAGTCGTCCGGCGGGGTTTTGGCTTGTCGGCGGCGTCGATGACCTTCTGAACGATCTTCGCCATGTCCTGCGCGCTCGTGGCTGCGTTGTTCAGTCCGTCAAAGTCGGCCCGCTTGAGCCCGCGCGGAAGCACACCCGCTTTGTCCATCCGCTTCCAAATCTCGGCAGCCGCCCCGCCGGTCGCGCCCACAGGAACAACTACGCGCCCGAGGCGCTGAGCCGTTTCAAATTCCTCGATGACGCCGTCTGCGGCCACCAGCGCGCTGCTGCCGGCGTCCACCTTAAGTCCCCCGATGAAGACGGCGACACCCGCATGCTGAATCATGCCCTCGCGGTAGCGCGTCCGAAACGTCGCCAAGTCCAGGCCGGCGGGAGCCGCTTGCGGAAACGGCCGGAGAAGGAGGCTCTTTTCAAGATTGGGTGCCGGTTCCTTCAAAATCACGTCGAGCGCCCCGGCGATGGCGGCGCTGCCGACCGTCAGCCCAAAGCCGGAAATCAGCCGCTTCTGCCGTTCGGCGATCACCCGCCCCACATGACGGGCAACATCTTCGATCCGGCGGCGCTGATCGTCGGGCGCATCCTCTGGAAGGCTGCCAGACACGAAGACGCTCCGGCTCGCGAGGCGAAGTTCGACCGCGCGGAGGATTTCATCAATCTCTTCGTATTCATCGACCTCGACGCACGCGATGCCGTAGCGCCTCAAATCCTGGACCCATAGCGCGTGCCGAATCTTTTCGGTCTCGAACCGCTTCTTCGCGCCGGCTCCCGACCCCTTCTTCGGCCGCCGCACGATGGCGTAGTCTTCCGGCCCGTTGTCCTTGAAGGCTTCGCGGATGCTGGCGAACAGGTGGGCGATGTTCGGATCGGTGAAGCTGAAGCCCAGGAACAGAATCTGTTTCGTGACAAGCTGGCCGGTCAGAACCTGAAGGAAGCCGGGCCGCTCACGGCGATAGAGTTCGTAGTCGTCCTTCGCGATTACGACATCGGCCGCATGATCGACCGAGCCGTGCATCTTGTAGAGGACCGCATGCGCCCACGGCATATCGATGCCGAGGTCGTCATTTCGTGATTTCACGTCCAGGCGCTTCCCTTCCTGCTCCCACGCTGTTTCCGCCAGCTTGTCGTAGTTTGTTGTCCAGACATGCCGGAGCGGCAGGCGGGCAAGGATGCGGAAGGGCTCGGGAGGGTCCGCCTTCGGAGGAAAGTGATCGACGATCAGTTTTGTGAGGGCGTGGCGCTTGCCGGTAGCCTTGTTCAGGGCGTATTGCGCCACCGCCGCCAGATCATGCTCGGCTTCGATGTCTAGGCCGAGTTCCGTGGCGATGTCGGCCAGCAGCGACCGCCAGGTCGGATAGCCGGCCCGTACCGAAAGACCGGCGCCGATGAAGACGCCGGCGGACCCAAGCTCAAGGCTCTTAGTCCACTGTTCGATGAACGCTTCCGCTTTCATCCTGCGGCGTATCCCTCCGTCCCGATCTATGCCGGCGCTGGCTGTCGGAGCGCGCCTAGTTGGCGTTTCTGATTTTTACGGCCTCTTCGATCGCATTGGAGAGATGCGTCGATATCCAGTCGTAGCGATCTTTGCTCGTGCTGCCGCCAGGATCGTAACACTTCACGATGGACGAGAGCTTCTTGCCGGTATTTCCAAAACCAATGAAGTCAAACGGGTTCGCGCCGGCCGTCGATGTCAGCCCTTGTAGATTCTTAAGACCATGAACCCTGATCCCGACGACGCCCAAACCGTCGTCCCAGGATTTAACGATCTCATGATTAATCCATTTTCGATTGGCTGTTTCCGCACCGATGAGGACCACGGTGCAGGTTCGGCCTGACATCTGGGCCGCGATCCATTTCTTGATCGCGTCATCGCCGCCTTTTGTCACCGATTCCCAATCGTTGTCGGAGGCGGGCTGGTTGCCCTCAATGACGCCGATGTTTCGGACCTGGCTGGCCCGGGCGTTGTCCGGCTTGTAGTGGAAACTGAAAAAGCACTTTCTTGCCATTGCTGCGACTCCCCAGAACGTATGATGAACGTGTTGAAATCCGGCGGCGTTTGCAAGCCATTCCGCCGCCTCACCCACATCCTTCAGTTTTGTCCTCTCAGGCACGCCATCTCTTCGAAGCGCCGGCAGCGTTCCCTCAAATGTAGAATTTGAAAGGCAATTTCGGCTCGCTGTCCATCGGGGCCGAGATGAGAACATCGCCGACCGCATTGGCAAACCGGATCGTCACCGGCAGGCGGTCGTTGTGAAGACACGAGTTGAAGTTGATCTTGGTTAGCCCGAGCACGTCACTCAACACCGTTTCGATCGGGCACTCCCCTCTCAACACCTTCACTGAGATCGGATTCGGTGTTTCCGGCCCCATGTAGGTATCAAGCCGTGGCGCATAGCCGGCAGTCCACAAGAATGCGTGTCGCTCTCCCACCTGAAGGGCGGTACCGCGAATCACCGGATAATCGCCGGGGCGGAACAGCTTCAGATCGTCTCGCGCTTCAGCGATTTGGACGCCCACGAGGTTGGTGCCTTCGCCGCAACCGGCGCTGAACCCTGCCCATTCCGCATCAGTGAAGGCGGACTTGGCATGTATGAAAAGTTCGCGCGGCGCAGTGTCATGTAGGCGCTTATACTCGCCGATGACCATACCGATGAGAGACTTGGCAGCCTCCTGATCGAGGTGGAACTGTTTCGTGTCTGTCTGAAACCAGGGGCCGAGCGCCCCACGAAACACAACGCCCTCGCCATCCGACAAGAACATCTGCGCGGCGCAACAGGCGTGTCGCTTGTCGCTCGTCAACTCGCTGCGCTTATAAACAAGCCCAACATAGCATACGCCGGGACGAACATCCGCCAGTTGCCACGGCTTGCCGCCAGCCTTGTAGTAGGCGCCGGTTCCAAGCTTCCAGGCGATGGTCGCTGGGTCCTCAACGCGACGGACCGGCATGCCGTTCTCGCGTCGGAATTCTTCAGGCGTCAGCGTAGTCTCACGCACAATCTGGGTGACAATCTTTTCCTTGAGCAGCCTCGCCTTGAGTTGGCGCCGGAAATGCGTTGCGTACTTGTAAACCTCGGCCTCGCGCTCATCGTCGCCGAATAGGGTCGGCTGCACCTGAAGTTGTCGCGCCCGCCGTTGGCTGATCGTCACCGACCCTTCGACACGTTCGCTTCTCCTCACCGAGGACTGAGGTCGACCGAGCTCGTAGACGCTTTCAGGAATAATCACGAACCAGACCGACGGAGGATTTTCGAGACGATTATTCTCGCTGACGAGTCGCGTGACGAACAGATCGACGGTCGACCTCACGGCCTCATGGCGATTGGCGAGCCGTAGCGCACGATCGATCGCCGCGGGATCCAGGTCAGCCACCTCCGCCACGGGCTCAGTTGGCCAATCGGCGTGA
>CAZGMU010000306.1:0-439 GCA_964526975.1 uncultured Planctomycetaceae bacterium | reverse complement strand
GTGAAATGCCTCCGCGAATCCCGGAAACGGCACATGTTGAGGCTCAACCGCGCGGGATCGTGGGCCGGGCGCCGGAATATCGATGAAGCCTTTGAGCTTCGCCGACCAGGTGCGAAACCGGCGCACTCCATCCCTCGTGCCTATGACGCCATAGCGGATCGAGGGAACTTGTCTCGTGTCGCCCACTGGGCCGTAGAGGAAAAGGCCATCACGCGGATAAACGAGCCGCTGCCCGAACCGGAATTCGAGCTGTGGCTCTGGCAAGTAGGTCACACGTGGTTCGAAAATCTTACGGCTCATCGTCTTCCGTGTCGGATGGCGCTTCGGAGCTGTCTGCTTCTTCGAACTCGTCGACCTCGTCGTCGTCGCTCGGGTCATCGTCATCTATTTCCGGTGTTTCGGCGTCGAGCGGCATGCTCACCGGCGCCATCCACGCCAC
>CAZGMU010000305.1:2282-6174 GCA_964526975.1 uncultured Planctomycetaceae bacterium | reverse complement strand
GGCTTTCCTCGCACCGCGGGCAACTCGGTCGACTACCCTATATACGCCACCGCACTCTTACTAGTCGCGATCGACCGCATGGAACCCCAAAGCTGGCCCAACGAGCGGAAACGAATGCGCGAGTTTTTGGTGAAATCGCAGTTTCCCGCCAGCGAATCCAATCCAGACTCCGGCGGCTGGTCCCCCGTCGGCATGAACCTGGGCGGCGGCACACCATCTCAACATGCAAATGTTTCCGCAACCTCACTCGCCTTGGAAGCTCTCGCGACGACCGGCGATCTTGATCAAGAAATCAAAGCGAACGCTCTCCGCTTCCTGTCTCGCTGCCAAAACCTCAAGCAACTTCCGGCCGACGGCGGCTTCTTCTTCACCCCCCTGCCCGACGACCCACTAAACAAAGCCGGCCTGTCGATCATTTCATCAGCACACACAGCAGCTCGCTCCTATGGAACTACCACTGCCGATGGCCTGGCAGCATTGAGGATATGTAACGTTCCGGAAGAAGATGCCCGAACAAAAGCAGCCATCACCTGGTTTGCTGACCGCGCCTCGTTCGACCGCGTCCCAGGCTTCCTCGCCGATCGCGCCGAAGCCAACATTCCCGCCGAGGCAATGAAGTTTTATTACTACTTCGCCCTCGCCCGCGCCGCCCACCAACTTCCAGACGCAACCATCTCGAAACAACTACCCCAAGTAGCCGAAACAATCATTCGCCTCCAACAACCAACCGGCGCCTGGGCCAACTCCTCCACCGCAATGCGCGAAGACGACCCGCTGATCGCAACGCCCCTCGCGATGGTCGCGCTTTCGGCTTATCTCGATACTGCGCCCAAGCCGTAGCTGGATTCGCAAGAATTCGGACCGATTTTCGCACAGCCGAATTCTTGCGAATTCAGCTACGGTAGTTTCATCACACAATCAACATCGCATCGCCATAGCTGTAGAACCGATACTCTTCCTTGATCGCCTGGCGATAAGCCTCGGCGATGAGCTCCGCGCCGCCGAATGTTTGCACCAAGACGAGTAGCGTCGTGCGCGGGAAATGAAAGTTCGTCAGTAGCGCATCGATCGCGCGGAAGTCGAACGGTGGCCGGATGAACAAATCGGTTTCGCCTTGCCATGCTCGCAGTTCACGAGACACCGGATCGCCGCTCGCGCGGATCGCCGTCTCCAAGAGCCGCGTCACCGTCGTTCCCACGGCAATCACGCGGCCGCCCGCGGCTCGCGTTTGATTGATTTCCGCGGCGGCCGTTGCCGTGATTTCGCCTCGCTCGCGATGCATCCGATGCGATTCCCAACTTTCGCTTTCGATCGGGCGAAACGTGCCAAGTCCCACGTGCAACGTGATCCGCGAGTAATCAACACCACGAGCCTCGAGCGACTTGATCAGTTCCTTCGTAAAATGCAAGCCGGCCGTCGGCGCGGCGATCGCGCCAGGACGATCGGCATAGACCGTTTGGTAGCAGGCCACGTCGGCATCGGTCATGTTTCCGCCACGGATATACGGCGGTAGCGGCACGCGGCCGAGGCGGTTGAGAACTTGCTCGGTCGACTCGTCGTCGCTCTCTAACTCTAAATGGGCCAGCCATTGGCCTTCCTCCAGCCGCTCGATCAACCAGAGCTTCGCGCCCGGCCGCCCCTCGCGGTCGGTCAGCATGACTGCTTCGCCTGGGCTTAATTTACCTCGCGTTTTGCAGAGGATTTTCCAGTGCCCGTCGGCCGTTTCCTCGATGAACAACCCCTGCCAACGGCCCCCGGTACTGGTGCGGCTACCCGCCAGTTGGGCCGGCACCACTTTGGTGTCGTTCAGCACGAGCCGGTCGCCCGGCGGCAGCAGGTGGGGCAAGTCCCGCACATGCTGGTGCGAAATCCCCTGTCGATGCCGGTCGACGACCATCAGCCGGGCGTCTGCGCGATGGTGCAACGGTTCCTGGGCAACTAGTCGCCGGGGCAGTTCGTAGTCGAATGGAAAGGTGCTGGGAGGCGTCACGATGGCTCAATCGTCGCAACTCGGCAGCGGATACGCTACCCCTACTTACCGCGTGTTTAACCGTACACTGTCAACCCGGAATAAATTTTTAGTGGCGATTCGTCGCGCTTGAAAATCGGACTCTGAAACTCTGTTTAGAGATAGAGCGACGATACTGTACACAAGATCACAAAGCCCCCCGAAAAAGACCGATTGACGTTTCTGTCGAAACGGTTAACTTTCACATACGCGAATTGAATTGCTGGTCGCTTACCCAAGCGGTTGATTGATAGGCGAGGCCGTCCCGCCGGCCCGCCGCGCAGAGACGTGATTGCTGGAGAGCTGGGCCACAGCCTCTCCTCCAACCGGTTCACACCACCGGCACTTAGTCTCTGAAAGAAGCTTGGGGCATGGACGCTCCGAGCAGCGGTTGGTGGGCTCGGAGCGTTGCGAAATGCACCGGCCGCCTGGCGTCGCCATCCCCCATGGCAAACGGATGTGTCGGGGGTTCGGCGCTTCTCTGAATCGGCTAGTGCTAGCATGCCACGCGGATCGTTTTCCGGGTATGCTACAAGCTGCCTCATGCTAGCATCCGCGCCTCGCTTTCGCTCCCATTTTTCTTCGAGCGATTGCGCTTGGGGCCCTTCGAAAAATCTGCTATTTCACGATTCACAAAACCATGACCGAACAGACCCAACATGTTCCGGTGATGGCTCCGGAAATACTGGAGTGGTTGCGACCTGCGGCGGGCCAGACGTTTGTCGATGGCACGCTCGGCGGTGGCGGTCACACGCGATTGCTCGCCGAAGCGGTTGGTCCCACGGGGCTGGTGCTTGGGCTCGATCGAGACGCGGCGGCAGTCGAACGCAGCGGGCAAGTTCTCACTAACTTGCCGGTCCGTACGATTGTCGCCAACTACAGCGATATTCCGGAAGTGCTCGCGGCGGCGAAAATCGGCGCGGTGGACGGCATCCTTCTGGACTTGGGATTATCCAGCGACCAGTTGGCGGATGCGGATCGTGGATTCAGTTTTCGCAGCAGCGGAACACTTGACTTGCGGTTCGATGAAACGCGTGGCGAGCCGGCGTGGAAACTCATCGCCCGGCTAAGCGCGGAGCATTTGGCGGATTTGATTTTTCAATTTGGAGAGGAACGATACAGCCGACGAATTGCCCGACGAATTGTCGAGGTGCGAAGAGATCATCCGATTCGCACCGCCGAGGAATTGGCGCAAGTGGTTCGCCAGTCGGTGCCGCGAAGTCGTGACGAGCGAATCGATCCAGCGACGCGCACATTTCAAGCGCTGCGAATCGCAGTGAACGAAGAACTGAAGTGGCTTGATGTAGCCTTGAGAAGGTTACCCGATTGTTTGAAACCGGGCGGACGACTGGCGGTGATTAGTTTTCATTCGCTAGAAGATCGACCCGTTAAGGAAGCATTTCGCAACGACGCGCGATTGACGGTGCTGACTCGCCGGCCGACTCGGCCGAGTGAGAGCGAGGTCGCCATGAATCCGCGAGCGCGAAGCGCGAAGTTACGCGTGGCAGAACGAATTTAATTGTAGGTGTCCGAGAATTATGGGTGGCACGCCCTGAGTCTTCGAAGGGCGTGGAGCGAACGACTTGCAGAACCACGCCCCTCCCAAAGCGTCAGGGCGTGCCACCCACGCATTAGAGTTACCTCAACAAATTCGATCAGCCCGCGTGGATTGATTCAGCCTCATGGAGGAGGCGCTGTGATGGACAAAAAACGGAATCTAGGAGTGACCGAGGCACGCTTCGCGCTCACGATACTGACTTGCCTGCTCGTTGCGATTGGCTACATCACGCTGTTGCGGCTCGTTGGACCGAAAGACATAGCAGGCGATACCGGCCCAGACGACGTGATGCCGCCGAGCATTGCAGGTCCATCTCTTCCATCCGC
>CAZGMU010000305.1:0-2272 GCA_964526975.1 uncultured Planctomycetaceae bacterium | reverse complement strand
CATCCGCCGACGTGGAGATCCAGCCCCGTGTGGTGCCAATCGAGAAGCCAGACGACCGCAACGAGCCTGGCTCGTTGGCGAAACGACCACAAGCAGCTCGCACAACGGGGCCATCCCCAACCGAGCCCGAGTTGCGCTAGCGTTGCAGCGGGCGACCAGGTTGGCTGGCGACTGGCGGCATGTATTGTGGTGGAATGTAGCTAGACGTTCCGACCCCCGGCGTGCGTGCCGTCGCTGGATACGAAAGCTGCGGCCCGGTTTCATACGTCGGTTGTTGAGTGCCCAGACTCGGCCCCGCGGCAGGCACGGCTTGTTGCGGCGCGATGGCAGGCATCACCGGAACGGCCGGCGCCTGTTGAGCCACATTCATCTGCGTCCCTTGCTTCGCCAGCGCATCGGCAGCCTGCTGCATGCCAGGGTTCAGCTGCAGCGCGGTTTGGAAGTACATCGTCGCGTCGGCCGGGCGTCCCCGATCGACGAGCAACTGCCCCAGGTTGAAGTTCGCTTCAGCCGGATTGTGAACTGTCGCCAGGTGAGCCAAAGCGCGCTGGTCTTGTCGCATCTCGACGAGCACCGTCGCGGCATTATTGCGGTACAACGATTTATCCGGCTGCAAACGAATCGCTTGCTCGAGCACTTGCACCGACGGTTCGAGCTTGCCTTGGCGTGCAAGGCACAGGCCCAGATCGTTCAGCGCCGCGGCGTTCTGCGGGTTGGCTGTTACGGCACTTTGATACAAACTCTCGGCCACCGGCATGTTGCTCTGACGATCTTCCATGCGAGCGGCCGCACGGAGCAGGTCGGCGTTGTTCGGCCACATCGCGAGCGCTTTCTGCAAGTTTTGGCGCGCTTGTGGAATGTCGTTCTGCTTCTCGCACATCTGGGCCGCGATGATGAAGAACTCGGGCGACGACGGTCCGGTCGGCACATTTAGCGAGACCGAATCGGGCTGGGCCTGCGCCTGGGCCGGCGGCATCACGGGATGCGTCGACGATTTCGATTTGCCAAACGGAGATTTCGCGCTGAGATATTGAATCGGATGCTTCCAAGCCGAAGGCTCCTCGACAGCCACCGGGCCAGCCGGTTGAACAGGCTGAATACTCTGCCAGGTGGGCGCGGCGGGTTGCGCAGCCATCGGCGGAGCAGCGGCCGGCGCCGAATTGGACTTCGACCACGGCAGATGGCTAGACCACGAAGAGGACGACGCAGGCGCGGCAGCCGTTGTAGCAGCCGGTCGGCGAGATAGAGCCATCGATGCAGGGCTGGCCAAGACCGTCGAGGCGGCTAGACCTAGTGCGCTTACGGCAACAGGAATTGATTTACGCCAAGCTGTGTGCATGGTCGTCCTCCTTGACTTCGTCGACCGCGAGCATCCTTGCCGGCGGTTGAGTCGTTTTTGTATGCGAAAAAGTGTGAATGGTATGGTCGTCAGGCATGGCCCAACGTTGGATTACTGGGCGGTAGAACTGGCAGTCGATTGAGAGGCCGGCAATACGGGTACCGGCATGTTCTGCTGAAACTTGGTGTTGGTTGCGTCGACGATCGCAGCCGGGCGACCTTCTGACACCAGGTGCGTGACAGCCACTTGCGGCGGGCGGCCATCGATGCCAACTTGCACGGCATACTCTTGAACAGCCGCGATTCGTTGGCCGGTAGCGTTCTGGTCCAATGTGCGTTCGACAAAAATGCTGCGACGATCAGGCGGCGCCTGGGTCATGATCCATTGCACACGGAGCTGACCGGCGGCGTTGAGCTGATTTGTTTCGGGATTGAAATGGTGAGCGCCGAGCATGTTCTGACGGCGCCAACCGTTGTTGATCATCATGCAAAACGGCTCGCGCACAGCGATACGGTCGGGGCACACATACGGCCACGGCCATATCTGGTTGGTACGATAACCCTGCTTGATGTACATCGCGGTTTCATCACAGCAGACGGCTTGAACTTGTTGAGCACAGACAATAACAACCACCGCGGACGCAGCGGCTAGGAGGGTACGGCGCATAACAGGCATCACTCCCCAACAAAGGCGATTTGGATGGCCACGCTCGTCATATCGACCTGTCGGCACCGGCAACTGCGCAATCCTTGTTGGAACCGGCGCAGGTTGCCCAGTCGACGCGGTTTGGCGGGTGCTAGCGGGAGTGAGGTGTAAGGTTTAAGTCGTTTGTTGTTTGTCGTTAGGGCATGGTGGCTTGCTCTTGTTGTGGGTGAGTCGCGGGGCGAGCCCCGCCGCTAAGTGTGGGCGTGAGTAAAAAAAGAAATGATGCGC
>CAZGMU010000304.1:2974-6220 GCA_964526975.1 uncultured Planctomycetaceae bacterium | reverse complement strand
GGTCAAGAGTCAAGAGCCAGACGCAAATTCGAAATCAACCGTCGCCCCGCGCTTGCGGTTTAGCACACGGAGCCAAAATATGTACCGACGCCTTTCCTTGCCGATGTTCGCCGTTGTGATTGCCTTCGGTGGATTCTCCGCCACAGCGCCGAGCGCCTTGGCGACCGATTACTGCTGTCCCGGTTGGGCCTGCTGCGATTACGGCTACATGAAGCCGGTCCGCCGCGCCCAGTACTACAACTGGAACCGCAACTACGCCTACACCGACTTCGGCGCGCCGACCGCGCTGGTCGTGCCGCCGACGGCGCAATTGCAGACGAACTACGGCTGGGGCGTGGCCAGCTCGCGGATCAGCCGCATCGACCACCAGTTCCAACGCAACTACCCAGGCAACGGCCCCTACGGCGGCCCGTTCCGCTCGACCCCAATCTGGCCAAGCGACACCACGCAGTTCGGCATCTACCCAGTCCGCGCACCGTGGTAGATACATAGCCGACCCGTTCCGGGTCGGTCGCGTACGCGGTGAGTCAAAATACCTTCAACGATTGGCCGCCTGCGCCCATACCGCCGTAACATGGACCGCAATCTGTCTGGAAGCTTCAAATGCATTCCTCGAAGGAGTGCGGACTGAAGTCCGTGCTACTTCGAGTTACCCGGCCCAGAGGGCCGGGCTATTTAATTGAGGGTGTCCGGGAATCGAACTTATGGGTGGCACGCCCTGAGTCTTCGAAGGGCGTGGAGCGTACCATTCGGAAAACCACGCCCTTCCCAAAGCGTCAGGGCGTGCCACCCGGAATTCCCGAACGGCCTCATTTAATTTATTTGAGCTTCGTGATGTCGACGTAGCCATATTGCCCGTTGTTGTCATGGGCCAGGCGAGAGAGGAAGTTGGCAGTTGGCGCTGGGCCTTTGCCGAACTCGATCACGCAGATGGATGCCTGCATTTTCTCGTTAATGCGGGCCAATTCCGCCATTTCGCTGGCCGACATCGCGTCGTCGGCATCTGTCAGAAAGAAGATCACATCGGGCGCGAAGGCGAGCGCTTCCTTGAGCGCGTACATGCGGTCGGTGCCGCCGTCGGCGGTTACGCTCCCCACGAAATTGCCAGCCAGCTTTTTGTTGCGGTCCGAAGCGAACGCGATCCGGCGGGCGCCGTCCGAGATGTTGAGCGATTGCGTTTTCGTGTTGAAGAAGATGATGTGGAACTGATGAATGCTATCGAGCGTCTGCACGCTTTGCAGCAGCTGTTGTTTGGCGGCGGCTAGCGGTCGGCCTTCCATGCTGGCCGAGCGGTCGAACACATAGATGAACTTGTTCCCTTTGCCTGCGACGCCGAAGACGCTCGTCTCGCCGTAGCCGTCGGTTCCGCTGGAACCCACGATGCCGGTGGGCCGGCCGTTCGCATTGGCTCCCGGCTTCGCTTGCCGGGAAGGCGATTTCACGGCGCTCGCTGGCGGAGCCGTCGTTGATTTCGTGGGACGCGGCGTCACCGCGGGAGGCGTCGTCTTAGGCGCGGCAGGCTCCACGGGCGCGGAGACGAGCAATAGCGGCGGCGCTGGCGCTTCCAGGTCGGCAACTGCTTGCTGAATCAACCGCGGAGCCGATTCGCCAGGCGCGTTCTCGCCACCACCCCGATGAATCACCAGACTCATCGAGCCGCGCGACAAGTCGCCCATGCCATGCTGTACCGGTTGAATCGCGCTGCACAACGCCACGACAGTCGCCATGTGGAACAAGACCGACAAGATCCAAGCCGGGTTAAGCGGTTTCGAGCGGCGCACCGAATGTGGCGAATAACGATTCATGCGGAGTATCGGTGGATAATGCTTTAGCTCGGGCCAGCCTGCGAAGATAGCATCCAGGCCGGAATTTTTCCGCGAGATTCTAGCGCCGGCCCCATTTGGGGTCCATAGCAAGCACGCTTCGCTGCTGGCATGCTCTCTCCTATAATCGTATGCTCGGTTGTCAATCGCCGCAGCCAGCGTCGATCGCTATCGAAAAGCTCTCGGCTATTTTTGAAGCATACCCTGCGATTGGCCCCATTATTCTTTGGCCGATAGCTGACAGCCGAGAGCTTTTCGTCCAGTTCAATTACCACGCAGCTTTCAATAATCTACCATTTTGGAACAACTTTGAGCCTCCAAGTCATTCACTACCCGCACCCCACGCTCCGCTATCGTTCCCGTCCACTAAAACGAGTCGATGCCGAGTTGCGGAAATTCGTCGAAGAAATGATCGAGCTGATGTACGAGCACGAGGGAGTCGGTCTTGCCGCCAACCAGGTCGATTTGCCGTACCGGCTCTTCGTGGCCAACGAAAAAGGTGACCGCGATGCCAAGGAATTTGAGCAGGTCTTCATCAACCCCGTCCTCAGCGGCGGCCAGGGACAGGCGGAGGATGAAGAAGGCTGCCTCAGCATTCCCGGCATTCGCGCTCCAGTAACTCGCAACGCGAAGATCAAAATTCAGGGCTACGATCTGGCCGGCAATGAAATCAGCCGCGAAGTGAGCGGCCTCATGGCCCGCATCGTGCAACACGAGACCGACCATCTCGACGGCACACTCTTCATCGACCGGTTGGGCCCCGCCAGTCTGCTCGCATTCCGCGATCAGCTCGAAGAATTCGAATTAGCATTTCAAAGCAAGCAGGACACACGCGAACTCCCCGACGCCGAAAAGATGGCAACCCGCCTTCGCGATTTGGAGCGTTTGCGGACATAAGTGTTAAGTGTTAACCACAACGACACGACGGACACAACGTGAGGAATCGGACAGGATAACAGGATTAGCGGGATGGACAGGATGTTAGAATTAGTTTTCATCCGCTCTTTTGAATCTTCTCATAATCATCCCGTCGATCCGGCAGATCCTGTGATCCTGTCGTGATTCTTCGTCGTGTCCGTCGTGCCGTTGTGGTCAATCCAAGCCTTCGCTGAACCGACAAAACTTGACTTAGAGCATTCATGCGCGTGGTAATGCTAGGAACGGGGCCATTTGCAGTGCCGACACTTCGCGCGCTCGCCGCCAGTCAGCACGAAGTCGCTCTCGTCATCACGCGCCCGCCGACCGATCGCAAAGCAACCGCCAGCCCCATGCAACAAGCCGCCGAGCAATTAGGGCTCGAAGCCTGGGCACCTGCAACGGTGAATATTGTCGAATCGCAAGCCCGCATCGCCTCACTTGCCGCCGACCTGCTCGTCGTTTGCGACTATGGCGAAATCCTCCGCCCCGAAACCCTGGCCACTGC
>CAZGMU010000304.1:0-2908 GCA_964526975.1 uncultured Planctomycetaceae bacterium | reverse complement strand
TGGTAACAGCATCATCCAAATGACGCCCGGTCTCGACGCCGGCCCGCTCCTTGCCCAACAACGCACTCCGATCGATCCCGACGAAGACGCCCAGCAACTGGAAACACGCCTGGCCGCCATGGGGGCGGACGCCGTTCTGGCCGTCGTCGACCAACTCGAAGCAGATTCCGCCCAGCCCATCGCCCAAGACAAACAACTCGCCTCCAAAGCACCCCGGCTCAAAAAAGAGCAGGGGGCCATCGATTGGTCGCGCCCTGCCCAAGCGATCAAAAACCAGGTCCGCGGCCTGCGCCCCTGGCCTCGCACATTTACCTTTCTCCATCGCTCCGCCGGAGGGCCCACCCGAGTGAACATCGATCAGGTCTCCGTCCTGCCGGCAACCGGGCTGGCGGCGGCTCTACCGGGCACCATCCTCGAAGTCGGCGAACATCTCATGGTCGCAACCGGCGAAGGAGCCATCGCGATCCACACACTCCAGCCCGCCGGAAAGCGCTCCATGACTGCTGCCGAATTCGCCCGAGGTTACCGGCCCACCCCCGGCGATCGTTTTGCCTCCGAGTGATACATAGCCGACCCATCCTGGGTCGGGCCGTCGTGATCGATTTATCGCCAAAGAGACGCGATCAAACGGAGCGGTCGGCCAAAATGGCAGGGCTATGGTTTCTTAAACCGTCGCATTGAGAACCGAGAGTGGATTCGTCGTGCGATAACTACTACGCCCATCGTCTTTTACAGCCGATAAAACTTGACCTCCTACGCAAAGCGGTTTAATTTACTATCTTACGCAAACGGTCAATCCGCAACGTTTTCCCAGCGCCGTAGGATCCGAACTGTTGGGCGTGCTCGATGCTAGCAACTAGCTATGGCCGATAGCATTCAATGCCGCATCGATGCTGGCGTATTAGCGTTCCACAGGGATGTCTTTCCTGAGATTGCGCCAGAGGCCGATCATGCACGACGAACCATCGAACACTCGGAAGCACGCGACGACTCGCGAGGAGATCGCCGAGCTGCACGAGTTCGACCACTGGCCCGCCAGTTGGGTTTGGCCCATGCTCCTTGCCATTGCCGCGCTCAATAGCGCGGCGGCGGTCGCGCTGAGCTATTCCTACTGGCCGGCGCTATTCGTGCTGCTCCCGATACAGAGCGCACTGATGTTTGTGTTTGTGCTATCGTTTCACGACGCGAGCCACGGCCGACTTCACCCGGTCCACTCCATGAACGAGATGTTTGGCCATATCCTCGGTACGGTGAGCCTGATACCGCTGAACGTCTACCGATTTGCCCACGCTCGCCATCACGCGCAGCTAAGCCGCCCGGGCGATCCTGAGCTGTGGCCATTTAACAACCCGAGTGTGTCGCGCCCCGTGCGCATTTTGGCTGCGTTTTCCGAGATTGTGTTTGCCCTGCTTCATACACCGGCGCTGTTCTTGCGATCGGTCTTCGTGGTCAAGCTGTCGGCTGAAGAGAAGAAAATGGCGATCCGCGGCTACATTGCGATCGTCGCGTTTTGGTCTGCTGTTCTGGCGGTTGTGACCACTTTCCGTCTTTGGCCGCAGTTCTTGATCTTGATCGTGGTTCCGATGGCAATCGCAGCAACCCTGCAAACGATCAACAAATTCGAGCAGCACCTGGGGCTGCACGGTGAAACGGTGCTGGGGCTTACGCGCACCGTGATCGATCGCCATCGCTTTGCCGAGATGGTCTCTGCGGCGTTGCTCTACACCGACTACCACGGCACGCATCACCGCTACGCCAAGATCCCTTACTACCATTTGCCGCAGGCGACGCCCTACACGATCGCGAATGCGCGCGAGCGATGCCCTGTTTTTCCGAGCCTCTTGAGTGCGACGATCAACATGGTTCCGTGCCTGGCCGACCCCAAAGCGGGCCCGCAGTGGAACGCGGAGAAAGAGCAGGGCGGCTTCAAGATCGGGGCCAGCTCGCCCGTTGCGCCCATCGCCCAGCCGGTTTTCACGGGTTCGTACGAGCATCAGCCCTGATTCGATTGCGCCGCAAGACGCGTAGCTGAATTCGCCAGAATTCAGAAGTGCGGATGCCCGGTGGATGCTTCTCTCATCGACTTCTGCTGTGCGCGAGCCTACCAATCTCGCACCCCCCCCACCATCTCGTCCGCGTCTGTCCGATCATGGGCGATTTTTCATCAGGCCAACAATTGATCGACGGTCGGTCCCCACAGTAGCGATACCCGGAGGCGTTGATGAAGCTGACATTGGTCAGCCGATTGCGATGATCCGCGTATGGCGAGTATGATTTCCGTCCCCTGGTAATTCGCTCCCTTTAACTCGCTCTTTAACTCGCTCGGGGTCTCCCGGCTTCCGTGAGAAAAGTTTCCAATCGTGCGCGTGGTCTTAGACTCCGTGGGGATGATATCGGACTTGCCTTGATCGTTCGACATCACTGTTGCCTTCCCCTGGACGGGACAGGGTCGGCCACCGCAAATCCAGGTTTTCGGAGTTCAATAGCACGGCCCGACTGTACCTCGGTGAACGCTTCGCCTGACCGGTTGCCCGACCCGACGCATCACTCAAGGCCGAGGCGACTGGCTAGGTCTTACCTCGTGCGACTCTTTCATTCGCTACTTTTCTCCGGCTTAGGCCGGCGCACACCGCCCCCTTAAGTTCCGCCCTTGCCTTGGGAACGCTGAAAGACGTGATTATTCCTTTGACGCCGTTAGGCAAGCCGTCGAGTCGCGTCTTGCCGCAAAGGAAGTGGCGAATTATCGAATTCGCAGAGGCAAAGCCGAGAAGCCGCTGACGGGGTACACGGCCTTGGTTTGCGGCTGTTCGGGAATGAGCTCAATCGAGGTCGTGCGATCGAGCAACGTCTCCATGATAAGCCGCAACTCCAGCCGGGCGAGAGGGGCGCCAGGGCAGACGTGGATTCC
>CAZGMU010000303.1:0-6229 GCA_964526975.1 uncultured Planctomycetaceae bacterium | reverse complement strand
TTGAAGGCCCCTCCTGATTCCCCACTGCGCGTCAAGGCAATGACGTTGGGAAATGGACATGAATTTGCCGACGATGTGGCCAACGACCGCTTGCCGACAGTGAGCTGGCTCATGCCGCCGCGATTGGCATCCGAGCATCCAGATCACATGCCCGCTGCCGGCGCCGCCTTCGTCGCTCAAACGATCGATGCAATCGCTGCGAATCCTAAAGTCTGGGCGAAGACCGCGTTCATTCTCAATTACGATGAGAATGATGGGATATTCGACCATGTCGCCCCGCCCACGCCGCCCAAAGGAACGCCCCAGGAGTTTGTAAACGGCGAACCAATCGGCGGCGGCTTTCGCGTGCCGTGCATTATTGTCTCACCCTGGACAGCTGGCGGTTGGGTATGCAGCCAGCCCTTCGACCATACCTCGATCCTGCAATTCCTCGAAGTGCTGACTGGCGTCCAAGAGCCAAACATCAGCGAGTGGCGCCGGCGAACGTTTGGCGATCTAACCTCAGCCTTCCGCTTCGATTCCGCCAATATCGATTTTCCACAACTACCCGATACCGCTGGTCCGCTTGCAATAGCCGAAAAACAAGCAGCTTACCTTCCGCGCCCAAAAGCTCCCCACTCGCATCAAGTGAAGCCCATTCAGGAGAAAGGCCATCGCAAGAGAACAAAAGACAACAGGAAGACTCTGTAGACGGCGCTGCTTTCTCGTGAGAACGTGTTTTGAAATGGCGAAAACTGTCTTGGAACCCTCCCCCTTTGGGAGAGGGAGAATTTTAAAACACCTTCTAACAGCGATTGACAACACCGTACGCTCTTGAGCCGGAGAAGGCTGAGTGCCTTACTTCAAATCCTGAAAGTGCGTCTCCGAGTGCGTCACCCAGGCTCCGTCCTCTTCATACACAATGGCCGTCGCACTTTTCAAAGCAGACACCACATCCAATAGCATGTGAACCTGCGGCATCACGAAACCCAACTGCATCATCGCGGGGTTCGGCGGCGTGGGATTTTTTTCATCGTCCTCGTCCTCATCATCCTCCTTGCGAACTTTCAACTTTCCTGTTGCCACGTCGACCCCGTAATCGATCCACGGCCGAATTGCCGCGAGCGACTTGGCGAACTCGATGTGTGTCACTACGGCCGCAGGGCGATCGAGCTTGAGCGCCGTATCCAGCTCTGGCTTCGTTTCGCTCAGCAATCGCTCAGTCGTCTTCGGCATCGTGCTCACCGCAGCCTGTTTATCCGTCAGTCCCGCGGTCACGGCTACTTGTGGATCAACGCCCCATTTCTTTGGCAAAGGCCAGGTATACAACTTTCCTCCGCCTGAAAACTCCGACACCTGAGCCGTCGGTATTTTCAGCTCTGGCATTTCCTTGGGATTATGTTCTTTGACCAGGTTGTAGCCCTCGATCGCGACGTCGATATAGGTCGACACGGCTTGGCGCAACTGTTCCGCATTGCTTACGGCTGCCGTAAAGCCTACTTCGAACATCGGCAACGGCTTCGGCGACTCCGGCATCTGTTTGATCCATCGCTTGCTCTTCGCCTCGGCCGCCACGATGAACGCGCCTTGCCCATCGGCAAGCGCTCCGTATAAGTGCTCGCGGTTTGCCTTGTCGAGTCGTGCGAGAAGTGCGATCGCTTTATCGCGAATTTCCTGGTACTTGGCCCAATCCTCTTCGTCCGCTTTCTCTTCGGCAATCTTTTCCACGTGCGCGGCGGTCTTCTTCAGCCAGGCGACGAGCTCTTCGTAGTCCTGAATGTTTTGCTTCGATCGCGAAGCGAACAACATCAGTGGACTGCCTCCTACGTGGCCCAAGATTGATAGCGGCTTCGAGCTGTCCATCATTGGCCGTTTTTGATCGCTATACTGGTAGCCCTCGTAGCCGCGGTCGGTCAAAAACATCACGCCAGACGTATTGCCCGGCTCCGGCATGAACCGAGCCAGATCGAAGCTGCGGATGTCTTCCCGAATCTGCTTGCGTTGTTCTTCGGGTACCTCGGCCTTATCGAGCGCTTGCTCGGCCGCATCCGCGATGTCTTCCATTGTTCGGCTGGTCGAGCCCATCGCCGTGGCGAATGTCTTGCTCACATATTGAATGCCCACCAGTCGCTCGCCCGCGTGCTTTTCCAGACGCTTGATCGCAGGTACGCCGGCTAGCACGTCGCCTTGCCCCATTTTCTCCAATTGGTCGGTCGATTCGCCGATGGAGAGAATTACGAACTCATCCGTCACTCCCAAAGCCACGACCAGCTTCTGCTTGCTGACGAAGTCTTTCACTTTCTCAAATTGCTCATCGCTCAAATCATCAGCTTCCTCTCGGAATTTCTCCCAGGGCAGCATGCTTCCATCCAGCCGTAGTGAGAGAAACTCGTGCCCCGCGATCTGATCGCGTTGCAAATGAGCCGCTAGTTCTGGCTGCGCCTGGTCGAGCAAGTTGCGGAGCAGCGAGTGGACCTCGTCCAATTCACGCTTAGCCCGCTCCTGGTCTTTGATCCGAAAGCCGAACACCATCGTCGGAACTTTCAGCTTGTCCGAGTGCTTCTCCAAAATCTCGAACACGCGGTTCGTAATCGCTCCCTCTTTTTTGTCTTCGTCTCCCTTTTCAACATCTAACGCCGCTGTTCGGCGAATCGAGTTGACTTCCATGAGCACGGAAAACAACTCGGCAATGTCGTTGCCGCCATACACGAACGCCTCGTCGGCGAACATCTCCTTGAGCACCGACACCGCGTTTTGTCCCGCCTCCGATTGCACATACTCGCGCACCTTGGCGATCGTCGGCTCCTCGGACTGCTCCCATTGGAACATGGCCTGCATCTTGGCGATCTGAATCAGTGGAATCTCCATCAGCTTGCCAAAGGCTTTGCTGTCGCGAAAAATGTGCCATTGCTCTCGAAACCGTAGGCTGGCTGAGTAAAACGACGCATCGGCTGGCACTTTCTTGAGTGAGTGTGCCTGCTCGGCCAGCTCCGCCCCACGGGCGTTCGCCAGCAGCATCGTTGCGCATATCAGCGTTATGAGTGCCGGTACAGTGATTCGCTTCAGCCAATTCCATTCAGAAATACCACGGTGCGGTGTCATGAGTTTCCTCTTTTTCGCGATCGCCAAGATAGTTGAGAGCGTCCGGAAATTCCGGTGGCATGCCCTGAGTCTTCAAAGGGCGTGGAGCCTTACCATTCGGCGGAACACGCCCTTCCCAAAGCGTCAGGGCGTGCCCCCCATAAGCTCGAATTCCCAGGCACCCTCAGATAGTTTGCTTTCCTAACACGAGCAGTCTGACCGATCGAACGTGAAAAGTAAACCGGCCGGGGGGAGTTTCGTTGCCAGGTAGTTTGCGGCATGCTATCGTGCGGCCGATCACCAAAACCAATTTCCAGAGGATAAAATACCCATGTCATCCCACTCGCGAATCGAACTGCTCATTGATCGTATCCGCGGCGTGCGGTCGTTTACCGAGATGTTTCTCGAAGGCCTGACGGACACGGAATGGTTTTGGACGCCGCCGCAGTACACCACGCACCTGGCCTGGCAGGTGGGCCACATCGCGGTGGCCGAGTATGGCCTCTGTATGCGCCGCATCCGCGGGCGAAAGCCGGCCGACGACTCGCTGATCTCCGAGGCGTTCATCGAAGCCTTCAAGCCAGGCTCGACGCCGGTTGCGGACCCCACGCGGAACCCGCCTCTCGACGAAATCCGGAACGTATTCGCGGCAGTTCATGAGCAAGCACTCGCGGAAGTGTCTCACCTCAACGAAGCGGAACTAACCGGTGCGTTGGACCCGCCCCATCCACGGTTTCAAACGAAGCTCGAAGCCATTGAGTTTCACCCGCTGCACGAAATGGTCCATGCCGGCCAGATCGCCATGCTCCGTCGCCTGATGGGTAAAGCACCGCTGCGCTGATTATTTTAAAGGCTTCTAGCAAATTAAACCGCCAAGTCGCCAAGTGAGCCCAGGAAGACAGAAATCAGCAGCGAATTGCTTGGCGTCCTTTGTGTGCTTGGCGGTTCTGTTCATTCTGTTAGATGCTCTAAAAAGGGTTCTATAAAAGCCAAGCGAGTCTGCGCCGTAATAGCGCAGACTCGCCGGTTGATTTACGTTCGTTGATCGAGGCCAATCGCTAGACGGTTTTGCCGTAGCGACGCAGGCCGAGCGAGAGCATCACCCAGCCCCAGCCGTTGAACAACAGTTCGATGCCGATGAACAAGCCGATCACCCACAGGGCGGCTTCCGGCATCTGCCGGTTGATGATCACGCCCAAGAGCAGCGCGATCACGCCGTTCAAAAGCACCCAGCCCCAACCCGCGAATCGGGTCATGAGCGATGCGACAATACGGAAGACACCACTCACGATCAGGAAGATCGCAATGAACTTGGTCAGTACGACCATGCTGACGCCTGGCTGGTCGATGATCATATAGCCGACGACGATGTAAAGCACGCCGATCAGCATATGCAGCAACATGCCGCTCCAGTTGCCGGCCCAGAACGAGCTGATCACTTGGACGATGCCGGCGGCGATCAGCGTGAAGCCCAGGATCAAAACCGCGGCAAACGAGGTGAACGAGGTGATCGGCGATGGCGAGCGTGCCGAGCAACACCATGGTGATGCCTAGCAACAAGAAGGCCCACCAATGTTTGTGGACAGCTTCAAGTTCGTGTCGAATAGCGGCGCCTGGCGAAAGGGCACCTGGCAAGAGAGATTCGGTGGGCATGAGTAGGGTCCTATGAGGGGGTGTGGTGACGAAGTCTAACCTCTCGTCTACTGTCAGAGTTTAGCTCCAGGTTGGCAGATTACCATACGGGTAGTTCATCCACCATTCCAAGCCGCGCTCGCGATGGTTAAAACGACGTAAAGCGACAGGATAAACCACCACCCAAAAGTGACGGCCTGCGGCGGCTCGACGCCGACGGCGTAAACCAGCAGGCCGCCGACGGCAATCAGGCCCAGGATCGTTGCCGTTTGGTCTGGGCCGCCGAGGGCGTGGATCAACCCAAAGGTTACCGCCGCGACGGTCATCGCGATGATCATCGCACGTAATGAGAATTGAATGCGAAACGGCGCGGGTGGAAGCGATTCTTGCTGTGTTTCGGCCGCGGCAATTGTAGCTGTGGCAGGTACCACAGGTGCACCAGGTGAATTGGGTTCCATGGCTGGGGGCGATGTCGGGGAAGACAATGCTCGCTCGCGACGTTTGGCATACAACTCTTCTCGCTTCTCGTATGCCGCTCGCTGATGTTTTCGATCTTGCCAGCCTAAATAGAAATAGAGGCTCAGCAGCGAACCTAGTACGAAGATGAAAATCGCCGGCACCAGGTAGCCGAGGCTGGCGATCGCCACGACGATCGCTAGCAGGGCCGTACCAACGAGCACGTGCTTGATGTGGAATCGGTATTTGAAGTTGCGAGCCCAGTTCTCGACGACCTCCGATCCGCGGTTGTGGTCCGCGTCGCGATAAACGGCATCGATGTCGATCGCGGCCCGGGCTCTTTCGGCCACTTCCCGTGCATGCCGTTCCTCGGCAGCCACGATCGCCGGGTCGAGCGGTTCGAGTTCGTATTCCTCGTCGTCGGCAGCAGGGGCTGGTTCTGGGTTTGGTTGATTTGGGGGATGGTTATCCATTGGTGCTTCGAATTTGTTTAGCACTTCATCCAAGGCGCTCTCACCCCGTCCCTCTCTCAGAGGGAGAGGAGGATGTAGCCTCTTACATTGTGGATTGGTGCGCGTATAGTGACAAGCGAAACTGAACGGGGTACGAGGCGGCTGATGACTCAATTTTTGATTACTGCGTTGGGTAGCTATGGCGATGTTCATCCGATGGTTGGGCTCGGCAGCACGCTGGCGTTGCGTGGGCATCGGGTGAAAATCATCACGAATCCGTATTTTGAGGAGGTGGTGACCGAGGCTGGGTTGGAACTCGTGCCGTTCGGCGATCGCGAGGATTATGTTCGGCTGAGCGAGCATCCTGATCTTTGGCATCCGCGGCGCGGTCCGCGGATGGTGCTCTCGTATGTCTCGGTCCAGCAGTTGCGCCCGTTGTATGATTTGTTGATGGCCCACTACCTGGCCGGAGAGACGGTATTCTGTGCCCACACGATGGATATGGCCAGCCGCACGGCGGGTGAGCATTTGGCGGCGCCGTGTGCGAGCGTGGTGTTTGCGCCGAGTGTGCTCTGGAGCAAGCATGATACTCCGCGATTCAAAGGGGCGCTTCTTGGGCCATGGGTGCC
>CAZGMU010000302.1:0-6244 GCA_964526975.1 uncultured Planctomycetaceae bacterium | reverse complement strand
GCAAAAACTCTACGCCCTGACGAAGCTGCGGGCGCACTTGATCGCGAAGTGGTTGTGGGAGATGGGCGAGCGCGTAGACGACGAGTGCGGTATTGCCGATGCCGCCGCGCATCTGGCCGTACGTTTCGGAGTGCCAGCCGCCGTCGGTGGCTTGTTGTTGCAGAAGCCAACCGACGCCGTGCTGCAGGGCGAGCTGCGCGCGTGGAGTGAGCTCCTGATCCTGGGCTGCTGCTGTTTTGTTTGGCAGAGTGATCAATGCGAGAGCCAAGCAGGTCAGGCTTAGGACGAGGTGCATTTTTTATGTTTGAGAGTAGCTTGCTTTCTTGCGTAGCTTTGGGGGGGCGTGTTGGTGAGAGATTCGGCCTGGCGGCCGACGCTAAAAGGCTGTGTGCATGTTTACAGGTTTGAGATTGGCATGCAGCTATGCGGGGTGAGGATGGTGAGCATTGCGGCGGCGGTGCAGAAAGTTCGATCGATGATGCAATGATGCCCCGACCAACTGCCGTTGGAATTCTGCACGCTGATGATTCGGCTGCTAACCGTCGGATACCAAGATTCCCATTCTTCATTGGGTGAGGAAAGGAAACATTCGGTGACGAGATAGAAAGCGAGGAACTCCTCGCCGCCCGCCATTGCGAAGGGACGGTCGTCTTGTTTGGCGAACTTCAATGTGGACTTCACACACTCTTTGAAAGTCGGATCGTCTCGGTATCCCATGGAGTAGAGGACGCGGATGCTCGACGCGTTTTTGTAGAAGTCGTGCATCCAGCCTTCGTTGCGGTACTTTGATTTTTTCAGCCCGTCGCGAAGGGCATCGCCCGCGGCGGTGGCCGAGGCGTCGACTTTCAAGCCGCAGGAAGAAGCGGCCCGCAAGCTTTCCCAGCCGAGGACGGTTCCTAAGACGGGCGCCCAGCTTTCATTGCCCCAGGTGCCATCCTTGCCTTGCTCCTTGGAGATGTCGCGCACGAGCTTGTCGAGCGTTTGGCGGACGCTGTCGTCGAGGTCGCCCGCTTCGCCCAGTATCTGGCTCAGAAAGAGGGCGGACAAAAAGCGATCGGCATTGAGACCGATTTTGCGTTGCACCAGGGTGATCTTCTTGGGCTGCTTGTGATGTTCCGGAATCCACTCGGCCATGTTCAAGATGGCGTTGACCACGCGTGATAGTTCCGCGGCATGCTGGCCGTCGCGGGGCGTGTTGCCTTGCGCCACAAGAGCGAGACCGACCATGGCCGTGCAACTGATGTCGGGCGGCTCGCCGACGTCGGCGCCAACCATGCCGTCTGGCCGCATGGCAGTAAGTAGCCAGTGGGTGCCGCGCTCGACGGACTTGCGACCTTGCAGGGTTATCGTGGCGCCAAGGGGCACATCGGCGGACTCTCGATGTGAGTTAGTCGAGGGGCGTATTTCCTCACCATTGGCAAGGGGAAAGTCGGATGCGAAAGAGGCTATGAGCGAGCCTATCAAGAGCGGCCCCCAACACCTCTTCCACGAGTTACAGGCAGTCATAGAAACCGATCGCTGGGTTACGAGGGGGGCGTGGATGCGCATCCACCATCTTTACGGCCTATTTGCATCCTACCGCCGACCTCCGTGTTAGGCCAATGCAAAGCAAGGGGGTAGATGGATGCTGCGCATTGCATCGGCAGCGGTGTCGGTCTATGCGACGTTGCTAGCTCCAAGGCCGGTCGATAGGAAGAATTCTTTGGCTATGCGAGGCTGCGAAGATGAAGCGAGAGCAGCCAGCCGCATGGCGTAGGCATTTCGTAGTGATGCTGGCGAGGGCAGCGCTGGAGGCTTGGCACTGCTGGATTAGAGTGAGCTTTCTGGCCAATAGGCGGCGAACGCTCAACAGACCGGACCGCTTGGCGGTCCGGCTAGAGGGTGATCGCAGGTAGCGTGATTGGGTCTAACCGAGCACGCCTTCGAGGTTTTTGGCCGACGTGTCGAAACTGTCGGCGGTTGCATGGGCCATCTGGTGGACAGCGCCGATGCAGACCGCGACGATGAGTGCGAGCATTACGGCATACTCGACGGCAGTCGGACCATCCTCTTCGCGCAGGAATTTTTTGAGAAGATTTAGCATAGAAAAGTGCCTCGCTCATGCGATGGCTGACGCTTTCTGAAGCGCTAGTCAGTGCGGTGCATCGACCGTTTATGTCCTTGCTGAAAGCCTAGCTTAATCTGGAGGAGATGCAACTTGGATGGTGAAGTTGCTGGGTGGGGTGGTAGCGGTTGGAGGGGGGAGGAAGGTCGAGAGTCGAGGGTCAAGAGTCAAGAGCTAGAGGGGAGAGGGTGACAACGGGAAATGAAAAGAGCCCAGATGGTCGCCATCTGGGCTCTTGACTCTTGACTCTCAGCTCTTGACTCTTCCTACGCTTGGAAGGAGCTGCCGCAGCCGCAGCTTTTGACTGCGTTTGGGTTGTCGAATTTGAAGCCGCGGGCTTCGAGGCCTTCGTAGAAGTCGATCGTGGTGCCGTCGAGGTAAAGGGCACTCTTCTTGTCGACGACGACCGGGACGCCGTGGTACTCGTACTTCGAATCGACCTTTTCGTCGAACGACTTATCGAAGCCGAGGGCGTAGGAGAACCCGCTGCAGCCGCCGCCGGTGACGCCGGCGCGGAGGACCATTTCCGGCCCGATCTTCTGATCGGCGATGATTCGCTTGACTTCGGAAGCTGCTTTTTCGGTGAGGACGACGGCCATGGATAGGTTCTCCGCGAAAGTGGACGGTTTGATTATTTGTTGGTGATTATATCGAGTCACGTAATTATAGTCATCGGCGATGCAGCGGGAAACAGGCGAGGTTTTTCGCGTAGGACGGACAATCCTGTCCGTCGATTTACTCATGACGGACAAGGTTGTGGTCCTACTTGAAAGACGGACAGGATTGTCCGTCCTACAGTGTTGCGAGTTTTCGTAGTTTTTTGACCGCTTCGGCGACGCGCTCGGCGGCAAAATCGATATCGGCCTGATTGTTGAATCGGCCCAGGCCGAAGCGGAGGCTGCTGCGGGCTTCGTCGGGGGTGAAGCCGAGCGCGCGGAGGACATGGCTCGGCTCAGGATCGGTCGAGGTGCAAGCGGCGCCGCTGCTGACGGCGAGGTTGCCCATTGCGAGGAGCAGGGCTTCGCCATCGACGTTGCCGAATGAGAGGTTGAGGTTGCCAGGTAGGCGTAGTGGAGTGCCGTTATCGTATTGCGAATCGAGCGTGGGACCGCAGACACGCGTGCCGGGAAGCTGGTCGAGGAGAGCTGTCGCTAGTTGATTTCGCAGCGTTGTGAGGCGTTGCATTTCTGTGGGTAGTTCATCGAGGCAGAGTTGCAGTGCGGCGGCGAAACCGATGATGCCGGGCACGTTGAGCGTGCCGCTGCGTCGGCCGTCCTGTTGGCCGCCGCCGGTGATTTGCGGCTCGAGGCGGACGATCGGGTCGCGGCGACGAACGTAGAGTGCGCCGACGCCTTTGGGGCCGTAAATTTTGTGGGCGGTGAAGCTCATGAGATCGATGTCGAGCGCGGCGACATCGACTGGGATCTTGCCGACCGATTGGGTGGCGTCGCAATGCAGAAGCACGCCGCGCGATTTGCAAATGGCGGCGATCTCGGCAAGTGGTTGAATGACACCGATCTCGTTGTTGCCGAGCATGACGGAGACGAGGCAGGTGCCGTCGCGAACGGCGTCGGCGATTTTTTGTGGATCGAGCCAGCCGGCACGCGGGCTGTCGTGCGGTTCGACATCGAGCAGCGTTACCTCGTAGCCGTTGCGAGTGAGCCGGGCGAGTGGATCGAGGACGGCTTTGTGCTCGGTGGTGACACTGATCAGATGGTTTCCGCGCCGCCGAGGGCGCTCGGCAACGCCACGGATCGCGAGGTTGTTGCTTTCGGTCGCGCCGCTGGTGAAGACGACTTCGGTGGCATCGGCGCCGATGTTGTCGGCGATCGATTTGCGGGCCGCGTCAACGGCGTCGCGCGCTTCGTGGCCAGCCGCGTGGACACTGTGGGGGTTGCCGTAATTCGTGTCGAAATAGGGGAGCATCGCCTCGACGACGCGGGGGTCGACGCGCGTCGTGGCGTGATTGTCGAGGTAGACGATGGGTTGCGAGGAGTTGGCCATTGAAGCATTGCGAAGTCTAATATCCGGCAAGGCATACCAGACATTTTGCAAAGTACGGGTTTATAGTCATTATTCGAAATTTTCCTCTGTCGCGGGGCGTGGGCCGAGTATGTGGAGGAATGCTACCGGGTCAATAATTTGCAGCAAGGGGAATTGTTGTCGAAATGCTCGAGCTTCGACACGAACGTTGTCCATCAAATCAAGCAGATGCCGATCGCGGCTGACGATCAGTGCCGAGCCTGTATGCACGGCTAGATTGACGTAGTGTGAATCGTCTGGATCAAATGGATGGAGGTATATTTCCGGCACATTGGAAATGAGGGTTGCAAAAGAAATGACGTAGCTAGCCAGGTCTTCGGTTTGTTTTGCAGTGACGCCGTATTTCGACGGCAGCTTTTCATGAATGTCGCGTATTTCGGCCAGCACGAACGGTGAGACGAATAGCAACGCGTCGCCTGTGTGGGCTAGCTCCACGCAACGGGCGGCAGGTCCGTTTAGATTGATGAGCGCCTGGACGTAGATGTTGCAATCGTAGACGACGCGAGGCGGTGTCACCATTATGGAATTCGGCGCATCGCGCGCAGTTCGTGCTTTGCTTGCTCCAGCTCATTGGAGAGGTCATCGTCGCTGGCGCCGCTGGCGACGAATCGCTCATGCACGGAGCCGCTGATTTGAGCTAATGTCTGAGAGCTTTCGACGAACGATTCGACTAGCGAGGCGACATAATCGGGAACCTGCTTGCCAGCCGCCGCCGCGCGCTCGGCAAGTTTGGCTCCCGCTAGTGGAGAAAGATGAAGCGTGACAGGAATCTCGATAGGTGTCGAAGTGTCCATATCTCGATTCTACTACGGAGCCGAGAAAAAGTCTTGCTAGCCGAACAGCGCTCGGATGGCGATTTGCGACCAGCTTTCGAAATCGTCGAGGCGGGTGAGGATGTCGGCGACGGGGGTGAAGCGGGCGCCTTGAATGTCGGCTTCGCGGGGTTGGACATTCGGTTCGGCGACGTCGCAGAGGTGGACCATGCCGAGGTGGACCTGACCGACGGGGGTTTCATCATCGTTGATGAGGCCGGCGACGGTTTCGGTGTACGGCGTGTCGATGATAACCTCTTCGTCGAGCTCGCGGCGCATGCCTTCGCGGTAGACGTCGTGCGTGGGGCCGACTTCGGCATCGATCGACGAGATGTGCCCGCCGACGCCGACGCTGCGCTTGGTACTCGAAGAGGTGGACTGTGCCGCTGGCGTCGGTCCAGCGGAACAGGCAATACGGGATGAATTGCTTGAAGCTGGGGTCGGCTTCCATCTCGCCGCGAGGGCGATACTCGACATGATCGCCTTCGACGATGCGCGGCCAGTAGCGATCGATCTCGCGCGAGAAGCCTTGGAAGTAGCCGAGGCTGTGGAAGAGGCTGGTGGGGACGACGAGGATTCTTTCCTCTGCGACGAGCGACATGGCTTTGTTTGGGGGCTGGGGATTTGGGGCTGGGGCTCGCGTTTCCTTCGTGGTTGATTGTAGCGGATTGGGTGCGCGTCGTCAGGTAGGCGGATTTACGAGAATCAAGGCGGTGGGAAAACTTTTCGAATTCTGGCGAATTCGGCTACGGGGCGCTAGTTCTTCGCGCCCGCTGAAGCGGGCTCGCCGGTGGGTGGTGCGCCGGTGGGGGCGGGGACGTCGGTGGGGGCGGGGACGTCGGTGATGTTTAGTTTTAGTTCGTCGCTGTTGGCGCGGAGTTCGGGGGCGTACATGGCGGACGCTTTCGTGGGGAGCGCGCTGAAGCGGCCGGGGATTTCGGCGCGCATGCGGTAGCTCACGCTGTGTTTGCCGCGGGCCAGGTTGCGGACGAAGAGAGAGACGCGGTTGTCGCGCAGTTCGATGTACGCGCCGAGGTCGTTGCCGTTGTAGCCGCTTTGTAGCGAGACTGGCTCGCAGCCGGCGGCTTTCATGTCTTCGAGCAGGACGTACTCGTAATCGTTCTTCGACTCGACGACGAGCTCGATTTCGATGAGGTCGCCGCTCTTAACGGTGCCTAAATCCGGAATTTCTTCGCGAACGAATTTTTCGACCTTCTGGTTGACGACCTGGCCGCGGCTGCCCGCGACTTGGGTGGACTCAGCGATCTGTTTGAGTTTGTAGTAA